>JAYSVT010000156.1:0-5535 GCA_043718455.1 Hyphomicrobium sp. | reverse complement strand
CCTTGTTGAGCAATCCGTCCGAACCGTAGCCGACAAACTTGTCCGAAAGAAATGTGTTCCAGAACTTTGCGTCCTTGTTCTTCCAAGCCTCGAAGCTGCTCTTTTCGAGCGCCATGAGGGCTGCTTTGGTCGGTGCCGCTGCTGCTGGTTTGGCGGCTGCGGCCTTTGCGTCATTTGACTGTGCGTTTCCGGTTGGCGTTGCGCCGACGGTGAAAACAAATGCGGCGGTTGCAGCGAAAACGCAACATTTGATCTTGTTCATAAATCCTCCCCTTAAATAATTTTCACGGTAACACGGGACAGATCAGGCCTTGCCCGTTGCGTCATCAGGCAACAGGCACGGCCCTACCTCATCGTGTTTTGATCATTCGATGCGGCAGGTTTGGTGCTGCGCTAATCGTCAAAACCCATCTTCTTCATCAACACCGGCCAGTGCGGGTCCGTGTGTATCGGCCGCAACAGTTGCAAGATTTTCAAGTACGAAAGCCCGCAATCGCGGGCGAGATCGGCGCGCTCCAGCCACTCAAACGCGCGATCCGCATCCCCGCGTACCCCGTACAGCAAGGCGATGTTGAATTGGGCCTCGTGGCCGTGGTTTTCGATCAGCGCGTTCATGGTGCGGTCAGCCTCGACGAGATTGCCGCCGCGAAAGTGCAACACGCTCAACGTACGCAAACGGCACCAATCCGCTGTTTCATGATCGGCTTCGTCGAAGGCCTCGTCATGCCGTGCCTGATTGTGCAGGGTCTGCGCAAGTGCGGCGTGCAACACCGGCGCATCCGGCGCAAGTTCGAGCGCCTTGCGAATGGCAGTTTCAGCTTCTGACCATCTTTCCAGCGCGGAGAGGGACCTGCTGAGATTTCGAAAGCACAGTGCATTGAGCGGATCCTGAACCGTTGCACGTTCGGCATATCCCAGCGATTCTTCCAGGCGCCCAAGTACAAAACAAGTCGCGGCCGCCTGCATTAGCGCAGCGGCATCGTTCGGGGCAAGGTGCAGCGCACCCAGCACGGAACGCATGGCGCCTTGCCAATCCCATGCACACAGGGATTGGTAATTGGAAATGGCCACGTGGCCATCCACCAGCCCCGGCTCCAGACTGAGCGCGCGCTGTGCAGCATTGAGCGCCTCGTCAATACCCTCTCCAACCGGGCTGGTCCCCATGTCCGCTGCGGTGACCAGTGCCAAAGATAGCGCGGCCCATGCCTGCGCATCATCGGGATCAATGGCCAGTGCCTGACGCAGGTAATCGATGGACTTGAGGATATCCGCGCTGGCGTGGCGATACATCAAGAATCGCGCATACAAGTAGAGGCGGTGCGCTTCAGCGCTATTGCCGCTTCTACCCCGGGCGGCGGCAGCGACTTCCGTCTCGACTTGACGAAGCTCGACCATGCCCGGCGATTGATTCATGAGCCTGGCGCGAAGCTCGGCCAGCACGAATTGCGCGATGTCGTCCTGCACGGCGAAGATGTCGTCGAGGGTGCGGTCGTAGATTTCAGACCAGAGGGGTGAACTGTCGGCGACCTTCACCAACTGCACGGAGATGCGCAGCCGATTACCGCTTTTCCTCACGCTGCCTTCAACAATGTGGGCCACGCCGAGCCTGGCACCAATAGTGGCGATATCCACATTCTTGCCCTTGAACGAGAACGAGGAGGTTCGCGCGATGACGCGCAGCCCCTTCATCTTTGCCAGCACATTGAGCAACTGGTCCGCGAGGCCGTCGGAGAAATAATCGTCATTGGCATCGCCCGTGAGATTGGCAAACGGCAATACTGCAATTGACAGCGGAGAGACGTTGGCCGCGCTCGCATGGGGATACCCGCCCAGCACGGCAGCGCGCTCGGCAATGGTCAGCACCGCGGGAGCGATTTTGGCCGACGCCTGCCGGCGATCAATTCGCGGCGAATGACCTGGGCTTTTATCGGCCCTCGGCGCGGCAACGAGCGGCATCGCTGGAGTCGAGGTATCGGACGTTGCAGTTTCCTCCAGGGTGAATTGATACCCGCGCGCGGGGATGGTCGCTATCGCCTTGGGCCCGAGCAAGCGGCGCAAAGTCGATACCTGCGCCGCCAGATTGTTCTCTTCCGCCACCAGGCCCGGCCAGACCATCTCCAGGAGTTCTTCCTTGGTCACGACGCGGTCGCCATGCTTGATGAGCGCCAGCAAAAGATCGAAGGCGCGCGAGCCTAGCTCGGCGGGAACGCCGTCAATCAGCAGCGCGCGCTCCGAAGGTCGAACCTCAATCCGGTCAAATCGGTAGCGGTGCGCCATTGGCCCTTTCATCGCAGCGAGATCGCCGCAAAGTTATTGTAGCGCGAACCGTTTCATAACGATTCATACCGTTTCACAAGGCTAAAGGACGCGGAAGGGCGGTTCCCGCGATAGTGCGGTTATCGGCAACCACTTGTCGACTAATGAGACATCCAACCAGGAGAAAGATCATGAATGCAGCCAACAAACGTAGTTTCCTTGCAACGCTTATCGGCAGCTTGCTCTGTGTCGGATCGCTGGGCGCCAACGCATATGCTTTTCCGACCGATCCGCCGGATTTTGCCGTCCCGTTCGACGCAGGTCTGGCCTGCCAATTTCCTCTCACGCTCGAAGGTTGGGCGGGTAGGACCGACACCAGGGAGTTCACAGACAACGACGGCAATCAGAACACGGTGATCACGGGCAAAGGGCACGACTTCCGCTTTACCAACGCCGCCAACGGCCGGACGGCGACCCAGAAATCGCAGGGTGTGCGTCAGCAGATCATCACTTATCCGGATGGGTCGCAAAAGTACACGACCAATGGTGCGCTACTGCTCATCATGTTCCCGACCGACATTCCGGCAGGGCCGACAACGACGTACTACAACGGCCACACGGTTCTCACCATAACCGCGGAAGGTGTGGGTACGTTGGAGCCGCCGCGCGGGCATGCGAGGGATATCTGCGCTGAGTTGTCCTGATTTTTGACGCGGGGCGTCAAAGTTCAAAACGGAAAGTGAAAAGGAGGTCAGCGTTATTTGTTTTCAGAACAATTCACGCTGACCGCTCGCCTTTGATTTGCTCATAGCTTGGCGGCGGTTCTCAATCTGCCGCCCAGAATCGTCATTGGAATGAGCATCGCCGTAAAGAGAGCGTGATACCAAATAGGAACATTCGGCCAGGACATCACCGCCTTCAGTACACCAAGGGCCAAAAGCAGAAGGCCAAGGATGAGCGGTGCACGTTTGCTTTCACGGGCGATCAGCGCGGCCAGAAATCCGGACATCATCGAAACGACTGAACCGCAGGCAATGTGTATGAGAAGAATGGTGGTGTCCGCTGAGAACTGGCCGCCACTCTTGATGGCCGCCGTGAACGCGCGTTGATGCGCGCCGTACCACGCGGGCCAAATGGCCGAAAGAACCA
This sequence comes from Hyphomicrobium sp., assembly GCA_043718455.1. Classification (GTDB taxonomy): domain Bacteria; phylum Pseudomonadota; class Alphaproteobacteria; order Rhizobiales; family Hyphomicrobiaceae; genus Hyphomicrobium_B. The sequence goes on along the minus strand of JAYSVT010000156.1, from coordinate 2,130 downwards.
TCTCGCTTCCGACCCAAACGATCAGCCAAGCAAGAAATCCGGCGACAACGCCCAAAACGATTCTGACCATGGATTTCCCCTGTTTAATCTAAAGGGCAGCTTGATTCGTTCTTAACGGCTGCGCAAACAAATCACGCTTACCCCTTTTATTATTTATTCCCATTTATTCCGCAACGGTAAATGGTGGCCCCTTTGATTCGCTGTAGCAGCATAAGGCGGAGATCATGCAATCGATTCCCGTCGTTCGTCGCGTGACCGCGACATTGCTACTCGCTGATGTTCCAGAGATCTGAGCGATCAATCGAGGACAGATCAGCGCATTGATCGGTGTTTGTCCCTGGTGCAGGAACAGCGGGAAACCCCGTGGACGGCGGAGTGTCTGGGGTGGTCGTGCGCGTGCATGCGAAAACTGCTCGTCACCATTAGCGCGATGCTCAAAACCGACACGACTTGGGCCCCAAAAACTGATGCAACAGCGGCATGAAATCAAGACAGTTGCTGTCCCCGAAAGACCAGACCCGATACTGTTCGATGCCCCTCTCCCGCGTCGATTGAGTTAGCTCAACCCTGACGGCAGGCCCGGCAGGGACACGGATCTTGCTCCTCGGTGGCAGAGGCTTGCACGACCGTTGGCGCAGCCGTGGCAAGCAGATCCCGGTATCGCTTCGCATTCTGACTGTCGCCAGCGCGCTCGGCAGCGGCGGCAGCACCCTGGAGCGAGCGGCGGCGGTTCGGCTCACGCTGGAGGGTCTTGGTGAATTCCTGATAGGCGCCGGGAGCGTTTCCTGTTTCCAGCAGGAGCTCACCGAGCATCTCGCGGGCCGGGACAAGTGGTCCGGGGGTCACGATGTGTTTTTCCGTCTTGTCTTCGGCGTCGGCTGCCGCGCGCAGAATTTTTATCGAATCGTCAGCGCGCCCCTCGGCCTTCGCTACCCACGCCTCGATGGTCATCATATGAATTGCCGATTGTCCGGCCCAATAAATGACCCCTCTTTTCCGCAGTTGATCCTCGATGTTCGCAAGCCGTGCCAGTTCTGAGCGAGCCTGCGCGATGTCGCCTCCGCGCGCGGCACCGAGCCCGCGACCGAATGCAAGGATCATTTCAGCTGGGAGCACCTTTGCCCACGATGCCGGCGTTTGCCCCGGAACGTTTACAGCGGCCGCTTGTTTCCAGCGCCCTTGCTCAAGCTCGAATCGCAGCGGCGCCGCCGATAAGGCGTAAGCGCCGACGAAGCCGTCCTCTGCTGCCTTGCCGCCATACTCGCGAACCTTGTCGACGATCTTCGCCGCTTCATCGACCTTGCCCAACTGGAGGTAAGCATAAGCCATGTAATCGTAGGCGTGAAGCTTGCAACGGTCGGTGTCGCATGAGTTTGCGGAGGCGGTATTCGATTCGACGGAATCCTGCCAGTAGCCCATCCGCGTAAAGATATGCGACGGCATGTGCAGCGCGTGCGGCGCCGCGGCAGCGATCTTGGAATAGCGGCGCGCAAAAGAGACGCCTTCCTTCGCCAGCGCCGGATAATCGTAGGCGTGCACAAGGAAGTGCACTGCGCCCGGGTGATTGGGCTGTTCACGAGCGACCTTCTCGAGAATGGCCGCCGCTTGCAACTGTCGGGAATAGGTTTGATCGGTGAGTGATGCCGAGCCCAGCAACGACCAGGCGTAAAAGACCGCTGCGTCGGAATCCTGCGGGTACGCTTTGCTCACGCGTTCCATTTCGCGCGAGAAGACTTCCATCCGTGCGGGTCCGGGCTGCTTTTCGTCTCCTTGAAAAAAAGCTCCCACAGCCGTCACGAAATCGCGTTCACGCGCCGTGGGCAGCCCGGCAGCCTTGGCCTTTTCCACCGCGGCCAGGCCTTCGCTCAGTTGTTTTGCGTTAGGTGCCCCGGCCAGGATGTTGTCCATTTGGGTGACGGCGACACCAAAATACGCCATGCCGCATTTCGGATCGGCCGCTGCCGCTGTCTCGAAGGCCTTGCGTGCCGGAATCCAGTGATAGTTGTATTGCAAAAGAAGGCCGGCTTCGAAGTGCTGCTTCGCCTGCGAATTGCAAGATACAGGAAAGGTAATCTTCCCCAGATTTTTGTCATCGTGGGCCGCAGCGGAAAGTGCTACGAAAAAGAGAGG
>JAYSVT010000155.1:0-5537 GCA_043718455.1 Hyphomicrobium sp. | reverse complement strand
GGAGTCCGAGCAGCAGTGCGGCGGTTCCTCCAAGCCCAATCGACAAAGCCATGCCGATCGCAACCTTCTGCCAGCCGACCGCCTGCAGGGCGCCAAGTCCGCCGCCGGCGAACGCAGCACCTGCAAGGCCCGCCAGCAGCGCGTGCGATTTGCTTACCGGCAGCCCCGCCCAGCCCGCGAAACTACCCCAGGCGATAACGCTCAGCATTGCCGCCGTAATCGAGGCCAGCGTTAGGGCCGAGGGATCAACAATTCCCTTTCCAACCGTAGCGGCCACGGCGGTGCCCGACATGGCGCCAATCGTGTTCAATACGACCGCCATGGGGATTGCCGTGCGCGGCGACATCACACCGGTCGACACGACTGTCGCGATTGCATTGGGAGCGTCCGTCCAGCCATTGATGAATTCGGCGATCAAAACGGTTGTGAGGGCGAGGACCAGCGCAAACGAGAGGGCCTCCATTCTCATGCCTCCTTGCGGGCGAGAGATAGAATAAGCTTGCCACAGCGTTTGGCGTCGTCGGTCATTTCTTCGATTAGCTGGTAAAATTTATCCCAAGCGATGAATTCAAGGTGGTTGGCGGAGTGGGGGGAAAATTCCTGCACGAGCGCGCGTTCGGCATCGATCATGATCTTGTCGGCGGCGCTTTCGGCGTCGTTGATTACGTGCTGCAGTTCGCGCACGCGCGAGAGCGGCATCTTGGGTTCGGCCAAAAGTCCAATCAAGGCGCTGAGTCCCTTGATAGCCGTCTCGCCGGCATCGATCAATTTGATGGCTTCGGGGCGGAGCTTAGAAAGGTGTGGTTTGTAAGTGTCGATGTGAGATGCGGCATGGCGCATGCCGTCGATCACGTCGTCCAACTCGTCGGTCAGGCGCATGGCATCGGGAATGTCGAAACGCAGTATGAACGAATCGTCGAGCAACTCGTGGATCTCATCGACGATCTTATCGGCCTTGCGCTCCAGAGCCACGATGCCCGCTAGATCTTGGCCATTGGTGGAGCGAAAATGCGCCGCGCATTCGACGCCGATATCGGCGAGTTTCTTCAACAGCGCTGCAAACTGGTCATTATGCGAAGGCCCGAAGAAGCGGCCAAACGTGTCCCAGATTGTTCTCACGGCTGTCATCTCCTATGCGCGGCCTCTCAATTGCGAGAAAGCGCTAATTCTCAACGGCTTCTTGGGGCGGCTTATAGCCAAACGCAAGCCGCTGAAAGGGTGCCATGTGGCCGCTCCCTGAAAAGTCTGTGAACGAGAGGATTTTTACTGTCGATGTGGCCTAAATGACTGAAGGCCGGGATCGCACCCGGCCTTCATATTTCGTAATCCGATACCGACAAACTGCGGGGGTTATTCGCCGCCGAAATTACGCTGCCACCAGCCTTTGCGCTGAGGCGCAGGCTCTGATTCGGATGATAGATCCGTGGGATGGTCGGGTTTCAGAACGACGCGCTCGATGCGCGGCTCGCTGGAGCCGGTCTCGTGGCGCGGCCGGGCAGGCGTAGCGTCGGCCTTTGGTTCAGGTGCCGTTTCGTTGCGCGGCTCTGGTCGCGTCTCTTGTCGCGGTTCTTGTCGCGGTTCTGGGCGAGTTTCTGAGCGCGGCGCGAGGGCTGGCGGTTCGGCAAAGTTGCTTGTTTGGTCTAGGGGCTGATACGCGCCCGGATTGGATCGCGCTTCGCCCGCCGGTGCAGGCGCGCCGTTCTGGACGGGCGCGTCCCAGATACGCCCCCCGCCGCCCTCAGGCCGGCGGTCGCTTTGCCGGTCGCGGTCGCGTCCCTCACGCGGACGATAATTGCGTCCGCCCTCAATGACTGAAGGGCCCGGGACGTCGGGCTGAGGCTCAAAGCCGGGCGCCGATGGCGATGTCCGTTCAACGCCGCCATTGCCGCCGATTTGATTGCCAGAATCCGGTCCTTGGGCCCGCTCTGATCCGTGCCGCTCGTTGCCCTGCCTGTCGCCACCTTGGCCGTGGCGCGCTTCGCCGCCTTCGCGGTCACCGCGTCCGCGACGTCCACCGCGACGGCCTCTGCGGCGCCGGCGTCCGCGTTTCTCTCCGTTTTCGTCAACGTCGCTGCCGTGATCGATCGCGGTGTCTGAGTTGTCGCTGTCGTTGGCTTCAGCTCCAATTTCGATGATTTCGGGCTCGTCGCCGTTTTCATCGTCAACCCCGGCTGGTGCAACGGGCGTGCGCGTGCCTTGAAAATCGGGCCGCCCGGATTCTATTCCGCGCTCACCGCCACGGCTGACGCCGCGCTCACCGTCACGACCTCCACCGCCACCCCCCCGCCGTCTGCGCCGGCGTCCGCGTCGCTGATTGCCGTCGTCTTCGCCGCCCGAGACGTCGCGACTGTGTTCGCGTGTTGGTTCGCGCGTGTTTTCACGTGATGGTTCGCGATAACGGTCGCGGCCACTACTTTCGCGGACCTGCGTATCGCCAGCGTCATCGGTATCGTCGCCGACTTCTTCAATGTTGTTGCCGTCGTGAGCAGGCGCTTGATCTTCGCCTTCGCCTTCGAAGCCCCAATCCATGTTGACAGCGGCCCGCTCTGTGCGGCGCTGCGGCAAGGCTGTAGCGATACCGCGCTCGATCGTGAAATTGGCGCCCTGAATGCGTTCTGCACCCAAAATTGTCACCAGGAATCCGTGACGTGCTTCCATTTCAGTAACGTAGGCACGTTTGCTGTTGAGAATGTACAGTGCGACGGCTGGAGTGGTTGTGGCAATGATCGGCGCGCTGCTGCCGGCCGTGATGGCATCCTCAATGCCGCGCAAGACGGCGAGCGCAATGCTTTCGGTCGAGCGAATAGTACCGGTGCCCTGGCAATGCGCGCACTGCGTTGTCGAGCCTTCGAGAACGCCGGTTCTGAGGCGTTGACGCGACATTTCCATGAGGCCGAAGTGGGAGATGCGGCCGAGCTGAATGCGGGCTCTGTCGTGGCGCAGCGCATCTTTCAAACGGCGTTCGACCGAACGGTTGTTGCGCTTCTCTTCCATGTCGATGAAGTCGATGACGATGAGACCCGCGAGGTCGCGCAGTTTTAGCTGGCGGGCGATTTCGTCGGAGGCTTCAAGATTGGTTGCGAGCGCGGTTTCTTCAATCGAGAATTCGCGCGTGGATTTGCCCGAGTTCACGTCGATGGCGACGAGGGCTTCGGTTTGGTTGATGACGATGTATCCGCCCGAGCGCAACGTCACTTGGGGCGTGAACATGGCGTTGAGCTGGCGTTCGACAGCGTAGCGCGCAAACAATGGCGTCGCATCTTTGTACGGAACGACGTTCTTGGCGTGGCTCGGCAGCAGCATGTGCATGAAGGCTGCCGCTTCCTGGTATCCGGCATCGCCCGCGACGACAACTTCCTCGACATCCTTGTTATAAAGGTCGCGGATCGAGCGCTTTATGAGATCGCCTTCTTCATAGACGAGGCTTGGCGCGGTCGATTGCAGAGTTAGGTCGCGCACGTTTTCCCACAAGCGGAGCAAGTATTCGAAGTCGCGTTTGATTTCCTGCTTGGTGCGCGCGGCGCCTGCGGTGCGGATGATGAGCCCCATGCCTTCTGGGACCTCAAGCTCCTGGGCAATCGCTTTCAGGCGCTTTCTATCTTGCGGGTTCGTGATCTTGCGAGAGATGCCGCCGCCGCGTGCGGTGTTGGGCATCAAAACAGTGTAGCGGCCGGCGAGTGACAGATATGTCGTCAGTGCGGCGCCCTTATTGCCACGCTCTTCCTTAACGACCTGAACAAGAATGACCTGGCGGCGCTTGATGACTTCCTGGATCTTGTAGCTGCGCGGGCGGCGGCGCGGCCGGACGGCGACTTCTTCCATGAGATCGCTGTTGCGTGTCTCGCCGCGCGGCTCGCTCGCATCGGACTCGCCGGAGAGGTCGACGCCGGCACGGTTTTCGGTGTCATCATGCTGTTCGTCGTCTTCGTCGTCCTCGCTGTCGTCATCCGTGCCGTCGTCTTGGGTACCGTCGTCTTGGGTGGCGCCCTGAATGGCTTCTGGGTTGTGCTCGCGGCGCGCGCTGACGTCCGGCACATCGTCTGCCTCTGGCTCTGCGTGGCGCACGTGAGGCGCTAGCTCCGAGATCGTATCGCCGCTCGACGGAACAGCCGCCGCGAACGTCGATGGCGTGTCGTCATCGCCGCCTTCGCCGCCGATTTCCTCGATGTGTTCGTCTTCCTCGACATCGACGATGTTCGATTCTTCGCCCGAGGGCTCCATGTCGCCAATGTCGGAATCCGACTCGGAATCCGATGTGCCGAATGACGGCGCAGCTTCGTTGGGCTCTTGGTTATAGCCGCCATCGCGCGGACGCGAGCGGCGTGCCATTGATTCGGCGCGCCGGTCGGCGGCGGCCTCTAGCTCGGCTTCAGCGGCCGCTTCCTCGTCGATTAAGGCTTGGCGGTCGGCGACGGGGATTTGATAATAGTCAGGGTGAATTTCGTTGAAGGCCAGGAAGCCGTGGCGGTTGCCGCCGTAATCAACGAAAGCAGCCTGGAGCGAGGGCTCCACGCGTGTGACTTTGGCGAGATAAATGTTACCGCGAAGCAGCTTGCGCGCTGCGCTTTCGAAGTCGAATTCCTCTACCCGGCCGTTACGTTGCACCACGACCCGAGTTTCCTCGGGATGCGTAGCGTCGATGAGCATTTTGCTATTTGACATTTTTTTTGTTCCTTCGCGCGCAACGGCGCCGGCTCACTCGCGCAATCAAAGGTTTCATCCTTGACGGCGAGCGGGGCGCGGGTACGCGCATCGATGGTTTGCGGATAATGAGAGCGCGACGCGCGCATGGTCATCCTGAAGCCGGAGGCGCGTCGTGCGCCTCGCAGCTTTTGATCGCTTGAACTCCGGCATGAAGCTGGAGGGGCGAAATTCAAGTTGGTCCGAACGGTCGTCATTAGCTCTGTCTTTACAACCTGGCCGCACTACCGCTGATTGCGCGGTCGTGACGTCCCGGAATTCGGTTTGCTGTTGGCCGGGCGTCGCCAGACTGGCTTGAGACTGGCTTGGCCTTTTCAGTCCTCACCGGGTCCCTCTTTCTGCGGGTCGACAAGGACGGCGGACAACGAATGGTGGACGGCGCCGCGTGTGCACTGACGCAAACTAAGCGTGCCGAGCACTCAGGGCCCTGGCGAGGTCGACGCAAACGCGCCCTCGGCTCTGGTCCTTCGTGCGGTCCGGCCGGACCTAATTACCTGTGAAAGCAGCTTTTTTACGATTGACTGCAGCAGGCCGATCAGGCTCCGGAAACGTCAGCTGATTGTGCTGTACGAGCACCACCTGCAAACGCGACCGAACGTAACGCAAAGTGTATGTGGTCGCCCCCTGCGAGGCAAGTGCTATAAGGAGAATCTGTACGAATGCGGACTGCCCCCGTGCATCATGATGCATCGTTAAGTGAAAACAAAGCCTTAACGATTGTCCCGGTCCTTGTTTCGGGACCAAGGCGCGGTTGTAAGGGGACGATAAAGAAGGGCTGCAGGTGAGTAAAAGGGCGAGCCAAGTGCCGCGTCAAGTGTCGCGTTCGGGTGACTTCG
>JAYSVT010000154.1:0-5578 GCA_043718455.1 Hyphomicrobium sp. | reverse complement strand
TCGATCAGAAAGAAACGCTCGTCTACATCGAGCGTCATGATCGCTTGATCCGTCCTCTAAATTTTCCCAAGGGCACTCCGGGAAAAGGCGCGACGCTGTTGAAGGCCAAAAACGGCGCAGACGTTCTTGTCATCAATGCCATGGGGCGCGTGTTCATGACGGAACTCGACTGCCCGTTCCGCGCGGTTGATGACGAGATCACGGCCTGCAAATTGAAAGACGGCGCGGACGTGATCTTCGTTGATTTCCATGCCGAAGCGACGAGCGAGAAACAGGCGTTTGGATTTTTTGTCGATGGGCGCGTCTCGGCAGTGGTTGGCACGCACACGCATACGCCAACCAGCGACCACAGGGTTTTGCCCTGTGGAACGGCGTACATGTCGGACGCGGGTATGTGCGGCGATTACAACTCGGTGCTTGGCATGGACGCGGATGAACCCTTGAACCGGTTCTTGACCAAAATTCCGCGCACACGCTTTGAGCCGGCGCTGGGCCAAGCAACGCTCTCAGGGTTCGCGGTTGAAATTGATGACAAGACGGGCCTAGCGACGCGGGTATCGGCTTTCCGTCAGGGGCCGCATCTTGAGCGGGCGGCACCCGATTTTTGGAACACATGAGGCCGTCTCTGTGTTCTATTCGTCAGCGACGGCACAGCAATGGAGGACCAAATGTTGCGTATTGGGCTTCTCTTACTTTCTCTCGGCCTCTCCGTCACAGAGTCGCTTGCTGAAGAATGCATGCCGGGTGCGGGGGCAGGTAATGCTCAACTCGTGCTGTCACGGCCATCTGCGGGGAGCGTTTCGAAGTTCTTCGGCGAGCAGTTCGACGAGCTCTTGAATATCAAGAAGCTGCACGACGGCATTGATTTCGACGGTGTGAGCGGAGAGCCGGTCTATGCGGCGCGCGGTGGCGTCGTGGTCCAAGCGGCTCAAGCCAAAGGGGGGCCAGAGGGCTACTTTGGAAAATACATTCGCATCGACCACGGCGGCAGTATTTCAACCGGCTACGGGCATTTGAGCCAGTTCTCAGTTCAGGTGGGCGACTGCGTCCAGCCTGGTCAGGAAATCGGTAAGGTTGGATCGACCGGGCTCTCGGCTGGACCGCATTTGCATTTCCAGCTGATGCGCGGGGAAGTCCCCGAAGATCCACTGCCGTTTATCGAATAGCGGCGCGTGCAAAGTTGGCGCTTTGCTAAAAGCTCCCACACTTGACCAGCCCCCGGGCATTGCGCCAAAGACAAGCCCGAAACCCGACGCAGCCGTTTTCCAGGGACAGTCATGGCCGGCCATTCAGCATACAAGAACATCATGCACAAAAAGGGCCGGGCAGATGCAGCCCGCGCCAAGATGTTCGCCAAACTGAGCCGCGAGATAACGGTTGCCGCCAAGATTGGATTACCGGATCCCGCCATGAATGCCCGTTTGCGCTTGGCCATTCAGGAAGCGCGCGCGGAAAATGTGCCAAAGGACAATATCGAACGCGCCATCAAGAAGGCGGCGGGCAATGACACGGCGAACTACGACAACGTGCGCTATGAAGGCTATGCGCCGGGCGGTGTTGCCATCATTGTCGAAGCGCTGACGGATAACCGCAACCGCACGGGCGGCGCCGTTCGCTCCGTCTTCACCAAGTTTGACGGCAATCTCGGATCGACCGGTTCCGTCAGCCACATGTTCGCGCACGTCGGCGAGATCACCTACAAAACGGATAAGGGCTCGTCCGATGCGGTTCTTGAAGCGGGCATAGAGGCCGGTGCTGATGACGTCGTCTCGGATGCCAACGGCCATGCGATCACCTGTCCGTTTGATGCGCTGGGAACCGTCGCGGCTGCATTGGAGAAAACGCTGGGCGAAGCAAAAAGCGTCAAAGCCATCTGGAAACCGAACCTTACAACGCTTGTCGATGAGGACAACGCCGATAAAATTATGAAGATGATTGCGGCGCTCGAAGATGATGACGACGTGCAGAACGTCTATGCCAATTTCGAAATTTCAGAAGAATTGATGAAAAAGCTGACAGCCGCTTGAACTTTGCGCGGGCATTGAGCCAACGTTTCGATAAATTTTGAAGGAAACGTCAATTGGCCGCTAACAGTCTCATGCCATAGTAATTTTATATTGCTACTTGGAGATGGAGGCCGCAGATGGCCCGTCACGGCTCACCCGGTTTCGAAGCCTACACGCGCAATTTGCGGCGTCTGATGTGGGCAGACTTCATCGAGGCGCAGATGGCAGCGACACGGCCCGCGCAATTTCGCGCGTCACTTGTCGAAGATCCGCTGCCGGACACTGATAACTTGGCGCCGTCGTTCGAGTATCACCGCCACCGCGGTAGCGGCCATTCGGGCGACTAGACTCTACCTCCAAAATATCCCAAGCGCGGCAAGCACAAGCCCGCTCAAAATAGAAATAATGCCTGCCACGCGCAGCACGCGCGACATAGCTTCGCGTGCGGCCATGCCTGCCAATTTCTTTGCGCGTGCCGTGTTGGATTGTTCTGAGGCAATGTCCGAGAGTGTGCCTTCGAGGTGCTGGCGCAGCGCGCCCATGTCTCGGTTCTTGACGGATTGCCATGTGGCGTCGGTCGTAGCATCGACCAGGCTTCTATCCTTGGCACGGCTGAGAAAGAAATACCCACCGGCCTGGAACGCGAGGCCAATCGTTAACAAAACGGGGTTGGCGATCATGTCCATGTTGGCCTCATGTTGCTGTCATGCTGCTGTCCGGGCACGAATCGAGAAATTCCGGCGTCGCCGCGTCGCAATCCGGTTGACTCTCTGCCCATACCGCAAAACACTCCGGCCATATGTTCAAATAATTTGTGTTTGTGGTGTTGGAGGGTTCGATGTCCAGCGGGGATGGGGGGAGCCGGCGCGCGGACCCGATCCGGATTGGGCTGGTCGTCATTCACGGCGTCGGCGAGACGGAACCCGGATACGCGGTCAATACGCTGCTTGAAACGCTCTCGGGCAAGGTGCCGGACTACAAGGTCTCACAGTTCAGTGCCTTCCAGAGACTGAAAGAGGATGTTGGGCAGGAGGACTCGCCCACGTTCCCTGTCGTTTCGCGCCGTGCCACCCATGCCGATGGAACGGAGCTGACCGGCGTTGAACTGCATTGGGCCGATTTGACCAATCTGCAACCTGGGCGGCTGAATGCACTCGCAGGACTGTTCCGGGTTATTTTCGAATCTCATCACCTTGTCGATGCGATGCTGCGCCGTGGCAACGAATTTATTGCAAATGCGATCCGGGCGCTGCTGTGGTTCGCGAGTTGGATGATGCGTGGCCCGATTGCGGCGCTGACCATCGCCACGTCGGCGATATGTCTGTTTCTGTTGTTCGGCCCGCTGCCGTATGCGCCGCGCGACAAGAGCTGGCTGAATGTGAATTTGGGCGATGCGCAGCACCGCTTTGTGATGGTTGAAGCGGTTCTGTTCGTCTTGTCTAGCGCGGCGTTGGTGTGGATCGCAACCAAGCGCGACATTTCTTGGTACGATACCGTTTTCTGGCTGGCGGTCGTGACGGCAGCGCTACTCGTTTTGAACTACTATGGATGGCTTGCATATTATCTCGACCAGGTCTGGAGCCTCAAAAGGCCGGACGAAGCTGGTGGCACTACGGGGAAGGCCGATTGTTCGAAAGCAGACGACCTCGGCGGATGTTATATCGACGGTCTATATCGCACGATCATCTGGGGCTGGCGCTTCTATGGCCTTGTTCTGTTCATCGCCGTGGTGACGCTGGCAGTCAGGGCACTAAGATCGGGGCGCAACGGCATAGACGCAGCCCGCGGGCCGATCGCGACCAGCGTCGGCATCGTAATCCTGCAATTCATGATGTGGACGACGATTGTGGTGACGGCTCTCTACACAATGCTCAACCGCGCCGAACTCAACCGGCAATTATCGCCTGTCCGAACCGATATCATGGGGATCTTTGTCGAGCATGGCGTGCCCGACGATAGCGTGGCGTTCAAGTTGTTTCAATTTCCCAGCATTCCCTTCGATTGGATCGATCGTTTTAAATTCGTCTACCTTATGACAGTGGTGACGGTCGCCATTTGCATAATTCTGACGATGATACTCGTGCGCAAGCGCCGCCGGATCGCCCGTAGAGGCAGCAATGATTTGCCCGCGACCGCCAAACGCATGTCGCGCGTGCTCTTCAATCCGGCCATTACTGGAACGCTCATCACGTTGTTTCTCGTTCTTATCAGCTTGATCTACTTCCAACCAAAACTGGAGAAGTACGCTCTATTCGATAGCGTTAGAAAGGAGCTGCTGCCAGTTGCCACTTTGATAGCGCTGGGCATGCCGTTTCTCGCCGGGCACCGCATCAGCAACATCGTGCATATCGCCCGCGACCTGATCGACCACCACTATGTCCCGCGCATCGAGTCGGCGACGTACTTTTTCCCCTGGCAGTTCCGCGCGCGCCACACGCGGCCGCGCCGCGCGCTCATTCAGCGCCGGCTGCTGACGTTGCTCGAACAACGCGTCATGAAAGACAAGTTTGACGCGGTGATTTTCGTCGCGCACAGCCAAGGATCGGTTGTCGCCTTCGACTATATGCGCGACCATCTGGCCGGACATGGCGCGCTTGGCGGCGCCAGGCCGCAATTCATGTCGTTCGGATCGCCGCTCGGCCATATCTACCAGAAATATTTTTACGAATATGTGCCGGACGGCCCGGCGTGGCTCGACGTGGCGGAGCGTGTCGAACATTGGATCAATCTCTACCGCGTAGATGATCCGATTGGCGGGGTGATCGCGGTTCCCGAAGGCGGCGACATCGACAATGTGGTCATGCCCATGGGCGGGCACATGGGGTATTGGAACGAACCCGAGCTGGCTCTGGCGCTTCATGAGTTGATTGTGAAGAGTAAGATTCCAATGGCCAAGGCCGGCCCGCCGCCGCCGCCGCGGCAGATGCCGCCGCTTTGGGGGCAGCCCCGGCCCGCAGACCTGCTCGCGAACACGCCCTCGCGTGCTATGCCTGGGGCATGAGAAGCAGAACGATTCGCATTCTCGGCATCGACCCGGGTTTGAGACGCACCGGATGGGGCGTTTTGGACAGCGACGGTGTGCGGCTGATCTATGTAGCTTCCGGCGTCATCACATCAGCGGCGGACGACGATCTCGCGTATCGTTTGCGCGCGCTGTTTGAAGGCGTCATGGGCGTGATCTCCAGTTTCGATCCAGCGGAAGCGGCGGTCGAAGAAACCTTCGTCAACGACAACCCGCGCTCGACCTTGAAGCTCGGACAAGCGCGCGGCGCGGCGCTGCTGGCACCGGCGATGAAGGGCATGAAGGTTGCCGAGTACACGCCAAACCAGATCAAGAAGACGGTGGTCGGTGCGGGCCACGCGGACAAGCAACAGGTGCAGGCCATGATCGGCTTCTTGTTGCCGAAAGCGAAATTCGAGAGCGCCGACGAGGCGGATGCTTTGGCGATTGCGATTTGTCATGCGAACCAAAGGGGCGCGCGGGAACTGGAGGAGATAGTTTTGGGCAACAGGCAGCAGGCAACAAGTATCGATTGCAATGACTTGCAGACAATCAGGTTTGGTCACGCGGG
>JAYSVT010000153.1:0-18834 GCA_043718455.1 Hyphomicrobium sp. | reverse complement strand
GCCGAGACGTTTGCCGAACTTGTCGCGGAGTAGGTTTTGCCATTCGATTTGGAATCGAACGAATAGCCACCAACCTCAAAGCCGTTGAAAGAGAGCTTGTAACGGCTTGAAACGCTCGACGGCCACTTGGCATCCTCGGCACAGGCTGGAGCCGCAAACAGCAGAGCGGCCGCGCATAAGCAGGCGGCCTGTCCTGGATTGCCGCGTCGACGCGCCCGGTCAAACACCGAAGTTACCCGAATATTCATAGTCTTGCTCGCCCCGTCGTGAAATTCCGTGAGAATGGCGGATAACCATGTAATGCGTCGTTTCTGGGGCTCCAAGAGTGGTGCAAACAGGCCAATCTGAACTGTTGCGTGGGGTGCCCGCGAGCTTTAATAAGGCGGGAACGGCCGCCCGGCTTGACGGCGCTGTCAAACCTCCCTTATACACCCCCATCCTCCCCGTCGGCTCCGGCCTGCGGGGCGAAGTTTTTTGGCCCAAACCGGCGGCACCTTTCGGGCGCCTCAGACCGGCGATCATTCCGCGCCACCTTGTCTGCATCTGCGGACACGAAGCGGGCAGCGGACAAGGAGAGAGTAGAATGACGAGGCGCTGTGAGCTGATGGGAACGTTGCCGTTGTCCGGACAACGCAAGAGCCACGCAGAAAACAAGACGAAGCGTAAGTTCCGTCCCAACCTTTGCAACGTGACCTTGATGAGCGAGTCGCTTGGCAAGAAGTTGCGCTTACGTGTCACGGCCCGTGCGCTGAAAACCGTTGAACACCGCGGTGGTCTCGACGCCTATTTGCTGAAGGCCAAGAACGAGCAGCTTTCGCCCGATTGCCTAAAGCTGAAGCGCGAGCTGCAGAAGGCCGCCGCTAAAGCCAAGGCCGCTTAAGCCGGCCGGCTTGGTAGCCGACCCTGAGATTTCTCCAATAGCCCGGCTGAGCCCAGCTCATGGCCGGGCTTTTGCTGTCTTGGGCTCAGCCAGCGCGAACTGCAGAACAATCGTGCGCTGAAGCATGACATTGAAGTTGTTGTCCGAGATCAAAGTCAAAAGTGTTTCGCCGCCCCGGCCCCGGCTGACCGCCAAGCCTTCCATATTGTCGATTTCCTGTTCGAGATTGGCTTCGAGAAGCACATTGCCCGCGAGCGTTGCCCCGGCCTTCAGTGCCCCGGCCGGAATTTGGCGCAAGCGCATGCGCACACCTTCCAGCCAGCGGAAGCGCCGCTCAAGAACGACAATGGACCCGTCATCAAGGCTCGCGACGTCAGTCACGTCAAAATCGCCGATGTTCGTGAGGTTGAAGCGCTGCGCCTTAGCGCCGGTCCAGATCCAGCCTGTATGATTGCGCGCGCTGTCGTAAAGCCGTTCTGACATAGCGATGACGGAGCCTTTGTAGGGCCCACCCTTCAACACCGTCATCGCTTCAAGTCCGTTATTGCGGCGCATTTTCCGCGATTCTGCAGGAAGCGCTAAAAACCCGCGCGCGGGCGAAACACCCGATTCCGAAAAATCGTAGCGAGCAATGCGGGCATTTTGCTCGAACGAAACCAGCATCGAGCCTTTTGATGTGCCACCGCTGACGAATGCCACAGCTTCCGCATCCCGGTCGCGATTGCGTTTCAAGGGTTGGCCTTCAGTCGTCAGCAACGGCCCGATGCGCGCATTCTTGAGTCCCGAAAGTTTGGCGCCGTCGTACGACATCTCGCCGGTCATCCAAGCGCCGCCGTCGGAAACCGCGATGAAATTCCGGCCATCCGCATCAAGCGACAATCCCGACCAGCCGCCGAAATTCCGGTGAGATGACGACAGCTGCAACCCGCCGCGCCATTCGAGATTGCCAAACTGCGCCGCCGCCCCGCCGATGCGCGAAAAATTCTCGATGCGCGTGGCCGTAACGTCCAAGCGCCCTGCAACTAGGTTTTTGAGATCAGGCTTTTGCTCGGCCGACGCCAATCCTGCCGACAGCATCATCACGCTGCCGAGCACGAAAAGGCGCCGTTTGCGGCCAACATTCAACCGAAGCCAAGAAAACAGACGGGATTGCGAGAATGCCTCGAACAAGGATTGGCTCCAGATCTAATGCACGCGGCGGCTTTTGGCGCCGCCTCGCTTGCCACCGTCTTTAGCTTTTTCCTCGAAAAGCTCAACTAGCTTTTCTGTCATGGCGCCAGCGAGTTCCGACGGGTCCGTAATTGTGACGGCGCGCGCATAGTAACGCGTCACATCGTGGCCGATGCCGATGGCGATCAGCTCGACGGAGGAACGTGCTTCAATTTCATGAATGACCTGGCGCAAATGCTGCTCGAGATAGTTTCCGGAGTTGACGGACAGCGTCGAGTCGTCAACCGGCGCTCCGTCCGATATCATCATAAGAATGCGGCGCTGCTCAGGCCGCGCCAGCAATCTCGCGTGCGCCCACGCTAACGCTTCGCCGTCGATGTTTTCCTTCAGCAAGCCCTCGCGCATCATCAAAGCAAGAGCGTTCTTGGCCCGGCGCCACGGCGCGTCGGCCGTCTTGTAGATGATATGGCGTAAATCATTGAGGCGTCCCGGTGACGCTGGCTTGCCAGCCGAAAGCCACTCTTCTCGCGCCTGTCCGCCCTTCCAGGCGCGCGTCGTGAAACCCAAAATTTCGACTTTGACGCCGCAGCGTTCGAGTGTGCGCGCCAAAATGTCGGCGCAGCAGGCGGCCACCATGATGGGCCGGCCGCGCATGGAGCCGGAGTTGTCCAGCAGTAGCGTCACCACCGTATCGCGAAAATCGGTGTCGCGTTCGCGCTTGAAGGAGAGCGCATGCATGGGATCGGTGATAATGCGCGTTAGCCGTGCGGCGTCCAACACGCCCTCGTCGAGATCGAAATCCCAGCCGCGGTTTTGTTGAGCAAGCAACCGGCGTTGCAGTTTATTGGCGAGACGGGCTACAGCCGCCGCGAGCGTCTTCAATTCCTTGTCAAGGAATGACCTCAGCCGCTCAAGCTCTTCAGGGCTCGACAATTCGTCGGCGCCTACCTCTTCGTCGAATGCGCGCGTAAAAACCTTGTAGCCAAAGGCCTCGGGGTTATCGAGTACGTTAGTGTTCGGACGCCAAGGTGCGGGGGCCTCTTCCTCGTCGAACGAGTCGTCGTCGCTGTCTTTCTGATCGGCGTCAGCCGCATCCGCCATGTCTTCGGTTTCGGAAATCTTGCCGTCCGAATTCTCGTCGTCGCTGGCCTGATCCTGGCCCTCAGCGCCTTGGTCCTGGGTTTGCTCGGAGTTTTCGGCGCCGCCTTCCTGGACGTTTTCTTCGTCCTCGTCTTCGCTATCGTCCGGCTCGTGCGAATCCATGTCCTCGACCATTTCGAGGGCCCGCAGCAAATCGCGGATCTGGCGGCCAAATTTCTCCTGGCTTTCGAAGTTCTCTTCAAGGCGCTTCAAAACCTTGCCGCCCTTGCCTTCGATGACGTCGCGCCACGCCTCAACCACGCCATGCGCGGATTTGGGCGGCGGCTGGCCGGTTAGGCGTTCACGAATGATGAGTGCGAGCGCATCTTCAAGCGGGGCCTCAGTGCGTTCCATCGGGTTTGTGAATCGGCCGTGGCTGTATTGGTCTTCGAGGCGCGCCGTCAGATTCTTGGCCATGCCAGCCATGCGCGTGGAGCCCAGCGCCTCAACGCGCGCCTTCTCTGCCGCTTCGAAAACGGTGCGCGCAGGCCCAGGCGGCGGCACGATACGTTTGTGGACCTTGTTATTGTGACAGCCGATGTTGAGCGCCAAACTGTCGGCCCAGCCGCGCACAATCGCCACGTCCTTGGCTGACGGCGCACGCGGCGGCTCCGGCAGTTGCACGGAGTTGGCAGCAACTTCAGCCTTGCCTGGCCCGAACCCGACTTCAAGTTCAGCATTGCCAGCGATGGCGCGCACGGCAGGACCGAGCACGCGTTTCAGCGGTTCGGAAGGTGCTTCTTTGCGTTTGGCCGGTGGTGTGGGCATTACAATTGTTCCGCGGCGCTTAGCTCTCGACGAATCTGCTCAACTCAACGCCACATTCGCCGTGCTCTCGGGCAGTTCCTCGCCGAAGCAGCGCTGATAAAACTCCGCCACAAGCGGCTTTTCGAGTTCATCGCATTTATTGACGAAGGTGACGCGGAAGGCGAAGCCGATGTCGCCGAAGATCTCCGCGTTTTCCGCCCAGGTCATCACCGTGCGCGGGCTCATCACGGTCGAGAGATCGCCGTTAATGAAAGCCGAGCGCGTCAAGTCCGCGACGCGGACCATGCTAGACACCTGCTTGCGCTTGGCCTCTGTCTTGGCAAAGGCTTTGACCTTCGACAATACAATCTTAGCTTCGTCGTCGTGGGCCAAATAGTTGAGTGTCGCCACGATCTGCCAACGGTCCATCTGGCCCTGGTTGATCTGCTGCGTGCCGTGATAGAGCCCGGAAGTATCGCCCAAACCAATGGTATTCGTGGTCGAGAACAGCCGGAACGCTGGATGCGGGCGGATGACCTTTGACTGGTCGAGCAATGTCAGCTTGCCCGAGACTTCAAGCACGCGCTGAATGACGAACATCACGTCGGGGCGGCCGGCGTCGTATTCGTCAAAACAGAGCGCGATGTTGCTCTGTAGCGCCCAAGGCAGTATGCCTTCCTTGAATTCGGTGACCTGTTTGCCGTCTTTGACGACGATGGCGTCCTTGCCGACGAGATCAATTCGGGAAACGTGGCTGTCGAGGTTGACGCGCACGCACGGCCAGTTGAGGCGCGCTGCCACCTGCTCGATGTGGGTGGATTTGCCGGTGCCGTGATAGCCCTGGATCATGACGCGGCGGTTGTGCTTGAAGCCCGCAAGGATGGCGAGCGTCACGTCCCGGTTAAAAAGATAATCGGGATCGAGGTCGGGTACGTGCTCGTCGGCTTTCGAATAGGCTGGTACTTCGAGATCGCTATCGATCCCAAAGACTTGACGCACCGACAATTTCATGTCGGGCATGCCTGCCGTTGGGGCAGCGGCCCCGGCGCTCGTTTGCGTTCGCATTGCGTGGATACGTTCCCGGCTCAAAATGAGACTTGCTTACGAAGAAGCTTGGGCGGGAGACCGGGATCCCTCGCAACCTGCGATGACCCAAGACGGCCAACTAGACCATTCCCGCCTGTTTGAGATAATTATAGGCTTGAATGATCTCGCGCAACTTCTCCTCGGAGCGGCTGTCTCCGCCATTGGCATCGGGGTGGTGAACCTTCACAAGCGCCTTGAAACGGGCCTTGATGTCCTCGCGCGAGCCTCCGTCGGGCAAATCCAGCGTCTGCAGCGCCTTACGCTCTAGGGGCTTCAGTTCGCGGCGGTAATCCGGCCCTGTTTTTGAACGCGAGGATCTTTTCGGGGCGGATTGTCGCGAGCTGGTCCGGATATGAGCGGCGGCCTCCGCCGATCGATCAGGATCGCGCGTTCCATGCGCCCAGGCATTGGCGCCGGACTTCCAGGTCGGACGATGGCCGGTCAGTGCATCTTTGCGAAACTCATCGACCTCGGCATCGTTCATGCCGTCAAAGTAGTTGTAGCCGGCGTTGTAGTGGCGCACGTGATCGAGGCAGAAATTATAGTATTGCCCCTCTTTACCGCGTCCGGCCGGTGCCCTGTGCGGCCCGGGCTTTTCGCAACCCTTCCACTGGCAGGGCGACACGCTATCGGCGCGTTTGGGGCTGTTACGTTTGCCCGAGACGCGGATGCTGTCGAAGATTTTGGAGTCGAGTTTCATGGGGAGCGGAGTATGGTCTTTGCTGATGGCTTACACAAGTCCGCTGTGCGGCGGAACTGCGCTAGCGTTCACGCATTTTGCTTTGCAGTGTGGCCACCCACTTTGCCGATTAGGACTTAATGCCGCGTTCACACCCGCAAACCATTTCCACATATGCAGTAAAACGCGAAATTTTAAGGAACAACTATGACGGCTGAAGCGCGCATAAAAGAAAAATTGATTGTGGCGCTCCGGCCAACAAGGCTCGATGTCGTCAACGAGTCCGATATGCACGCTGGGCACCGCTCGTCGCCGGGCACCGGCGAAAGTCACTTCCGGGTACTCATCGTATCGGAGGCTTTTGCTGGCAAATCGCGTGTTGACCGGCACCGGCTCGTCAACGAAGTTTTGAAAGGCGACGTCGGCGGCGCGATACATGCGCTGGCACTTGCAACGTATGCACCGGGCGAGGCGATACGGTAACGCGCACTTAGCCGGAATTCGCGAAGTCCCCTTCATTGGAGTTGCCGTTCTCGCCGGTTGGCTTCGGCAAGGGCGTAATGCGGAGCGCGGTAATCTTGTTGCGGCTTTTGCGCAAGACTTCGAAGCGATAGCCGTGGAATTTGAAGACTTGGCCGGGCTCCGGAATGGTTTGCGCTTCGTGAATGACGAGGCCGGCGATCGTGGTCGCTTCTTCGTCAGGTAAGTCCCAATCCATCTGCCGGTTCAAATCGCGGATCGCGACCGTGCCATCGACATTGACCGTGCCGTCGGCTTGCGGGCGAACATGCGTTTCTTGGGTATCGTGCTCGTCGGCGATCTGGCCGACGATTTCTTCGAGGATATCTTCGAGCGTAATGAGGCCCTGCACTTCTCCGTACTCGTCCACGACGAGGGCCATCTGCGCTTTTTTCTTCAGGAACTGATTGAGCTGCTCCTTGACGCTCGTTGTGTCGGGAACGAACCACGGCTCCGTCGCAAAACTCATGATGTCGAGCTTTTCTGGCGCCCATCCGGACTTTCCCAGCGCCGCAAATAGATCCTTTGTGTGCAACACGCCGACGATGTTTTCCGGCTCGTCCTTCCAGATTGGTACGCGCGAGTTTTGATGTTTCAAGATTTCATCGACAATTTTGGACGGATCGTCATCACCGCAAACCGTGTCCATCTTGGTGCGATGGACCATAACATCGGCAACTTGCAAGTCGCGCAAATCCAGCACGCCACCGAGCATGTCGGCGGCTTCCTTGGTGACAGAACCTTCTTTTGCCTGCAGATCGATTGTGCCGCGGATCTCTTCGTGCGCCGCAAGAATGTTGGCGGCGTCATCGACTGTTGTCGTCGTGAACTTCAACAACTGGCGCACCACGAATTCTATCGCCTTAGTGAAGGGCGTCAGAACATAGATGATACCGCGCATGATGGGCGCAACGACAAGCGCCACGCGATCTGAATAGGCCAGAGCATAGGTTTTCGGCAAGACAGCCGCGAATATAACGATTAACAAAGTCATTAGGGCCGTCGCATAAGCTACGCCCACTTCCCCGAATATTTGGACGGCCAATTGCGCGGCAAGTGCTGCCGCCAAAACGTCGACCAGGGTATTGCCGAGCAACACCGTGCCGATCATTTTCTCAGGTCTAGACAAGACGCTGTTGACAACCTTGGCTTTTTCGTTGCCGTCCTCCTCAAGCGCGTGCATGCGGGCCCGGGAGGCGGCCGTCAGTGCCGTTTCGCTGCCATTGAAAAAGGCCGAGAGCGCGATGAGAATGATAATCGCGAGAATATAAAGTCCGATAGCCAAGGTCATGAGACGTGGTGGGTCCGATCAGAGAGAAATCGTCTCATCAAATTAGCACATTCGCTGCAAAGCGCACTCACAGCTTGATCTCGCGGGCCAGGAAATCGCGCACCTTATCAGGTGGAACATCACGGGAAACAAAGGCTTGGCCGATTTCTCTGACTAGAATGAAAGTTAGTTTTCCTGCGCGCACTTTCTTGTCTTGGCCCATAAGCCGGAGCAATTCGTCCGCATCGGCCTTGCCGCCGGGAACATCTCTTATTTGTGTTGGAAGCCCAACCGTTTTTAAATGACGGCTGACGCGTGCGGCACTGCCCGTGGGGCAGAGCCCCAGTTCTTCCGAAAACCGGAACGCTTGTGCCATTCCAATCGCCACGCCTTCGCCATGCAACAGCCGGTCTGAATATCCGGTCCAAGCTTCAAGTGCATGACCGAATGTGTGACCGAGATTGAGAAGAGCGCGGTCGCCCGTTTCTGTTTCATCGCGCGCGACGATCGCCGCTTTCGCTTTGACACTCGTTTCGATGGCATGCGCGAGAGGTGGACCGCCGTTGGCAAACACGCCTTGCCAATTATTTTCAAGCCAGCCGAAAAATTGCGCGTCGCCGAGCAATCCATATTTGGCGACTTCGGCGTAACCGGCGCGCATTTCACGCGGCGGCAACGTTGTCAGAACGTCCGTGTCGGCGATGACAAGGCTTGGCTGATGGAACACGCCGATCAGATTTTTGCCCTGAGGCGTGTTGATGCCGGTCTTGCCGCCGACGGACGAATCGACTTGCGCTAAAAGCGACGTTGGAACTTGGACGAAGCGGACCCCGCGTCTCAGAATGCCTGCCGCAAATCCCGCGAGGTCGCCGATGACGCCACCGCCGAACGGCACGACGATGTCGCCGCGCTCTAGGCCCATCTCGAGAAGTTTCTCGCACAGGGGCCCAAGCTCGCGGAAGCTTTTGGTGGCTTCGCCCGGCTTTAAAATGATGGAACTTATCACCAACCCTGCCGATTTCAGGCTGGATTCTAGGGCAGCCAGATGGTGTCGCGCCACGTTTTCATCCGTGACTATACCACATTTGACCTTGCCCAGCCGGGCGGAAATGAGAGCGCCCGCCTGCGGCAAGAGCCCTGCGCCAATGAACACATCATAGGAGCGGTCTCCCAGCGCAACGCCGACATTACGATGTCCGGTTGATGGCTGGGTTGGGGCTGCGGTGCCGGCTGATGCGGTCATGGCTGGGGTCGATTCTTTATGGACTGCATTTGAATTGTCGAGGCTTGAGACAACGCACGAACCGGGCATTTCACGACTTCGGCCAAGCGATTTACGATCTCCGTCACGATGATTTCGTGCGGCTCATCCCGGCTTTCCACCGTAATGTCAGCTTCAGCGTAAACCGGATAGCGCGTATCCATCAGCTTGCGCATGGTCGCTTCGGGATTTCCAGTTTTGAGCAACGGCCGGGTATCGCGCTTGCCGACCCTGCGCATAAGCACAGTAAGCTCCGCTCTCAGCCAAACCGAAATGCCCATGTCGCGAATGGCTTGCCGCGTGCCTTCGTGCATATACGCCCCGCCGCCCGTGGCCAAGATTTGCGGACCGCTGGATAGAAGACGGCCAATGACCTTGCGCTCGCGGTCGCGGAAGAAGTCTTCGCCTTGGTCGGCAAAAATCTCGCTGATGGTCTTTGCGGCGACTTTCTCAATCTCTTCGTCGGCATCGATAAATGGCATACCCAGTTTCGCCGCGAGCCGCTTGCCCACCGACGACTTCCCACAACCCATCAGACCAACCAAGACGATGTTACGCCGCCCGAGTTGAGCCTTGATCACCTCGACAGGGTCGGTTTCTGTCATGCTGAAAACTCGAGCTTCCGCCTGTTTTGAACCGTGTTGCCTCAGGGCCGCATCAGCAACCACTTCACATGCTCTTGCCACGAACCGAAAAGTTCCGCAAATCAGGCGCTTGCCTGGACAATTTGGGCCTGCACAGCATAGTAGAAGAATCGATTTTGGTGCGAAAGCCCAGCTTGAGTCATAATCGCGCCAAGTTAGGTCAAGAAGTATCGCCCGCAACGGGAATAAGAAATGCCAAGCCTCTTCCGGTTTATCTTCGTAGTTGGCTCTCTGGGCGCCATTGCGTTCGCCGGGCTCTACGTTCTTGCGACGCGTTACGAACCCGAACAGCAGATCATCAGCAAACCCGTTACGGGCGTCAAAATCCGCCGTTAAGCCGCATAGGACCATGATCTCGAAATCCCAGACCCTTCACGCTTTGGCGCTGGTCATCGCGCTCGGCGCCGCCATTGAGGCGGCCAACGCGCAGGATGCTTGGAATCCGTCCGGCTCCTCCGGCGTCCCAGCCAAGGCGCTACCTCCTAATCCGGTTACCACGCCCCGGCCACCGAACCCGCCGCCAGAGGCTGCGAAACCGCCAGCCCGTACAGCTGGCACTGAGACGGTCATGCGGGACGCGCTTCCAGTCCCCGTCGAGAAAGGCGATCTCGCGCCGGTCATGTCCAGTAACGGGTCGGGTCTGCCTCACGAGCTGTGGCGCGGATTAGATATTGCCGGCTTCGAATCCCTCATCAGCGAACTTGAGATCCCGCCCCGGTCGCCAGCACTCTATAGTTTGTGGAAGCGACTGATAACGTCTGACGTGACGCCGCCTGCGGGAGACTTTTCAAATCAAAAATTCACTGCTTTGCGGCTCGAAGCTCTTTATCGTTCCGGACTAGCCGCTGAAGCCGCGCGTGAGCTCGACAAGCAGAACACTGCTGCCGATCCCCTCACGGCAATGCTTGCCGCGCGGAATGCCATTGCCAGCGGGGATGTAGCGAAAGGTTGCGATATTGCCGCTAAGGCCGCCGCACTCAAAGGCGCAACCCCAAAACGCATTCAGGGCGAAGCAATTCTCATTTCTGGTTACTGCGCGGCGGCGAGCGGTGACGTGGCCGGCGCCGGTCTTGCAGCCGAGCTTGCGCGCGAAGAGGGCGTACCTGATTCTCCTGGCCTCGAAGCACTCGACGCGCTTTCGATCAAGGCCAAGCCGAAACTCTCCGCGGCGCAGAAATATTCTCTCATCGATTACCGCTTGATGGATCTCGCGGGCGCCGGCGGCGACCTCGCACTCGATAAGGCGGAGCTCGCCTTGCTCGTGGCACTCGCAAACGATGCGAACGCCAATCCGTCCGTTCGTCTCGCCGCTGCCGAGCTTGCTGCCCGCCTCAATGCTTTGCCGGCTGAGAACCTCGCTGCACTCTATGCGCTCGGACCCCCGCCGAAAAACGCCGACGCGCTGCTTGCGGGCAACCAGACGACAGGTCCGCAGCGGCGCTCCGAACTCTTCAAGGCGGCCGAAGCCGAGAAGACTCCGATGAAAAAAACGCGTCTCATCCGCGCGCTGATCGACGATGCCAAGCGCGGCGGCATCGGCTTTCAAGCTATGCAAATGCTCCAGCGTGCAACGGCTGCAATCACTCCGCAACCCGAGATCGGCTGGTTTGCCGAGACTGCCGCCGAAATCGGACTTGCGTCCGGCGACTACGCGTTGACGCGCAAGTGGATCGCGCTGACCGGTGTTCAGGCGACCGGTGCGCAACCGGCTCAAGGGCTTGGTCATTGGCTGGCCCTCACCGATATTGCAGATCCTGCCGAACCCAAGCGCGGGCAGTACTTGCAAGAACTCGAGGCAACTGCCGTGCGCGGGCGCTTTGCACCCGACGCCTTACACCGCCTTGCAACCGTACTCGACGCGCTCGAATACAGCGTGCCGATCCCGCTCTGGGAAGCGGCCAGCCGCACGCCGCAACCAAGCGGCGGATACCTGCCCGAAACCGGCGTGCTGACAGCCTTGCAGGATGCGGCGAAGAAGAAAGAGTTCGGCCGCACGGTGTTGCTGGCCATGAAAGCGATTGGCCCAAACGGCGCGGAAAGCGCGCATATGATTGCGCTTGGCGACGCGATCAGGGCCTTGAAGCGCGCCGGGCTCGAAGCGGACGCGCGCCGTCTTGGGCTTGAAGCGCTGCTTGCATCGTGGCCGCGCACGGCCGTCAACTGAGGGGATAATTGTGGACGGGAACGCACATCACCTCCGTTCCTTCCTCGAGATGCTTTCGGCCGAGCGCGGAGCAGCCCAGAACACACTGCAAGCTTACGAGCGCGACCTTGGCGGCTTCTTGGCGTTTCTCAATGAGCGCGGCAAACTCGTTCAGTCCACTGACGCCAAGGACATTCAGGCCTATCTACATCTCATCTCATCCGAAGGTCTTGCAGCTGCTTCGCGCGCACGCCGCTTGTCGGCGATCCGGCAACTTTACAAATTTCTCGCCGCCGAAGGCGTTATTGAAGCCGATCCGGCGGCCGGCCTCAGCGGACCCAAGCGCGAGCGACCGCTGCCGAGGACACTAAGCGTCACTGAGGTTGACCGCTTGATCGAAACCGCAAAGGCTGGATGCGGCGGTCTCGAAGGCCGGGCACTGTTTCGTGCGCTGCGCTTTCATTGTCTTTTGGAAGTCTTGTACGCGACCGGCATGCGCGTCACGGAACTGGTCTCGCTGCCGCGATCCGTGTTGCGTGGCGATCCCCGCGTCCTGACGATCAAAGGCAAGGGCGGACGCGAGCGGCTCGTGCCGCTTAATCCGGAGGCGCGCACTGCCCTCGACAAGTATCTCGCTGTTTCCGGCCGCTCCGACAATTCGCAATGGCTGTTCGCCGCCAAATCGGCCGAGGGCCACGTCACACGCCAGGGTTTTGCTCAGGATTTGAAAAGCGCTGCTGAGCACGCCGGGTTGGATCCAGAACGCGTCTCGCCGCACGTCTTGCGGCACGCTTTCGCCAGCCACCTGCTTGATCGCGGGGCCGATTTGCGCGCTGTGCAGCAGTTGTTGGGCCATGCCGATATCTCAACCACAGAGATATATACGCACGTCCTGGAAGAGCGCCTGAAAAAACTGGTCAACGAGCATCATCCTTTGGCCAACACGCCAGCCCGAAAGCCGTAGCTGAAAGCTGATGCATGACGGCACACGCTTGACTATAGTGCGGCCAACGCAATCACAAACCCAGGGAGACTTTGCATGAGCCGGCTGTATGGTGAGACTCATCGCGCAATGCAGGATAGTTTCGACTCGCGCAAACTTGCGGACCGTGTCGAGGAAGTTGTCGTCCGGCCTGACATTGACGACACGGGCAAGGCATTCATCGAAAGCCGCGACATGTTTTTCTTGTCGAGCGTCGATCACAATGGCCGCCCAACCGTGTCTTACAAGGGTGGCACGCCCGGATTCGTAAAGGTTATAGATCCAACTACGATCGTGTTTCCGAGCTACGACGGCAACGGCATGTATCTATCTATGGGCAATATCGCTGGCAATCCCGAAATCGGCTGCCTGTTTATTGATTTCGAGCGTCCGTTCCGCACCCGGCTTCAGGGCCGCGCAGAGATCGTCCGTGATGGCCCGCTGATGAAGCACTTCAAAGAAGCTGAACTCATCATCAAAGTATCCGTCTCCGAGACGTGGATGAATTGCCCGCGCTACGTTCATCGCTATCAGAAGCTCGAGCGCTCGAAGTACGCGCCGGGCGTTGAAGCAGAGACCCCGTTTTGCGAATGGAAGCGCATCGATTTGATGCAGGACGTTCTGCGGCCTGCCGAGCAAAAAAAGGTCTCCGAAATCGGCACCACGACGATCGATGCCTGGTTCGAGAAAGTCATGACCGGCGACAAGGGAATTTAAGCCTCCAACACCATTGTCCGGCGCGCGGCATCAAGCGCGCCGGTGCGGCAAAAATCGAGCTTCAATCACCGCCCTAACAAAAAACGCCGGACCTGTTTCAGATCCGGCGTTCACTTTAAGGCCAAGTTTCCGAGCTTAGACAGTATGCCACAAAAGAGCGGTGCGCTCAAGATACAATCAGCGTTAACGGCCGCACACTCCCTCAACAACGTCACGAACCCTTCCCTTCCCCCTTCACCACCATCAACAGATCCTTGGCGCTGATCTGATTGCCGACGGCAACGAGAATTTCCGCAACCTTGCCGTCGCGCTGCGCGTGAATAGTGGTTTCCATTTTCATGGCTTCAATTGTGAGCAGCACATCGCCGTCGCTGACGGTCTGACCCGCTTCAACAGCAATCGAGGAAATCGCACCCGGCATGGGCGCTGGAACGTGATCCTCATTGCCGTCTTCTGCCACGCGGCGCGTCTCGGCTGAGGCAGCGGCTGAGCGATCTGGCACCTTAATAACACGCGGCTGGCCGTTCAACTCGAAGAAGACTTCGACTTGTCCATCGGCGCGCGTTTCGCCAACGGCGGTCAATTGCACGACGATGGCCTTGCCGCGTTCGATCTCGATAGTAAGTTCGCTTCCCGGTTTCATGCCGTAGAAGAACACCTGGGTCGGCAGCGCCGAAATGGGGCCGTACTTGGCATTAACGGCGGCGAACTCCAGGAAGACTTTCGGGTACATGAGGTAGGCGGCGAATTCATCGTCATTGAGCGCGCGCCCGCATTTGGTTTCAGCTTCTGCGCGCTCTGCAGTAAGGTCGGTTTCCGCGAGCAACGCGCCTGGTCTGACTGTGATTGGTTTCTCGCCTTTGAGCGCCTTTTTCACTAGACCTTCAGGCCATCCGCCGGGAGGCTGGCCGAGATCGCCGCGTAGCATCTCAATGACGGAAGTCGGGAAATTGACATCAACTTTTGGGTCCAAAACTTCGGCAGCCGTGAAATCCTGCGCCACCATCATCAGGGCCATGTCGCCCACAACCTTCGAGGACGGCGTCACTTTGATGATATCGCCGAACAGATCGTTCGCCGCGCGATAGGCTTCCGCGACTTCGCTCCAGCGCGAGTCAAAGCCAAGTGAGCGCGCCTGCTCTTTCAAGTTGGTGAATTGGCCGCCTGGCATTTCATGCAGGTAGACTTCGGACGCGCCCGACGTTTGTCCGCTTTCAAAGCCCGCGTAGTGCGCGCGGACGCCATCCCAGTATGTATTGATGCGGCGGATGGCAGTGGAATCGAGACCGGACTCGCGTTTTGTGCGGGAGATGGCTTCCACAATCGAACCGAGACAAGGCTGAGACGTGCCGCCGCTCATGGAATCCATAGCAGCATCAATGGCGTCGATGCCAGCATCAACCGCGGCGAGAATAGTGGCCGCCGAGATACCGGTGGTGTCGTGCGTGTGGAGGTGAACCGGCAGGCTGGTCTCTTCCTTCAATGCCTTGACGAGCACGCGCGCGGCGGCGGGCTTCAATAGGCCCGCCATATCCTTGATGCCCAGAATATGAACGCCGGCTTTCTCCATCTCCTTGGCGAGATCGACGTAGTATTTAAGAGAGTATTTCGCGCGGTCCGGGTCCAGGATGTCGCCCGTGTAACAGATGGCGCCTTCCGCGAGCTTGCCACTTTCGCACACGGCATCAATCGACACGCGCATGTTCTCGACCCAGTTGAAGCAGTCGAAAATGCGGAAGAGATCCATGCCAGAAGCAGCGGCCCGCTTGACGAAATAGCGGACAACGTTGTCAGGATAGTTGGTGTAACCCACGCCATTCGAGCCGCGCAGTAGCATCTGCGTCAAGATATTTGGGACCTTCTCGCGGATGAGGGCGAGACGTTCCCACGGGTCTTCGCGCAGAAAACGCATGGCGACGTCGAAGGTCGCGCCGCCCCAGCACTCAAGCGACAAGAGCTGCGGCAGGCCGCGCGCATAGCTGTCGGCAACAGCGGCGATATCCCGCGTGCGCATGCGCGTTGCCAGCAGCGATTGGTGCGCGTCGCGCATGGTGGTGTCCGTGATCAGAATGCGATCCTGCGCGGTCATCCATTTTGCAAATCCTTCGGGGCCCTTCGCTTCAAGAATTTGCCGCGTGCCGGGAGGCGGCGCTATGTCGAATACGGGTGCATCGTGTGTGCGGACGTTGGCAGCGGGCTTGACGCGGTCTTTGGTCTCAGGGTGACCGTTGACAGTGACGTCGGCAATCCAAGTGAGGAGTTTCGATGCGCGGTCCTGGCGCTTCGGGAAATCAAACAGCGCTGGCGTCTCGTCGATGAAGCGCGTGGTATAATTGTTGGCGCGGAAGCGCGGATGCGACACGACATTGTGCAGAAATGCGAGGTTGGTCGCAACGCCGCGAATACGATACTCGGTCAACGCGCGGTTCATGCGGTCGATGGCTTCGTCGGGCGTTGGCGCCCAGGCGGTGAGTTTTTCCAAGAGCGGATCGTAATACCGCGTGACGACCGCACCTGAGAATGCCGTGCCGCCATCGATGCGGATGCCAAAGCCCATGGCGCCGCGATAGGCGCTGATACGGCCGAAATCCGGAATGAAATTGTTCTCGGGGTTTTCTGTCGTGATGCGGCATTGGATAGCGTGGCCGTTGAGGCGGATGGCCTCTTGGCCGGGAATGCCAGTTTCCCAATGGCCGTCCGGCCCTCTAGCACCGATCTTGCCACCTTCGAGGATTTTGATTTGCGCTTTGACGATATCGAGACCCGTGACGACTTCCGTCACCGTGTGCTCGACCTGAATGCGCGGGTTGACCTCGATGAAGTAGAAGGAGCCCGTATCGTTATCCATCAGGAACTCGACAGTACCGGCGCCGACGTATGTTGTGGCGCGGCCAATTTTCATCGCCGCTTCACAAAGACCTTGCCGCGCCTTGTCGTCGAGATAGGGAGCGGGCGCGCGTTCGACGAGTTTCTGATTACGGCGCTGGATGGAGCAATCGCGTTCGAACAAGTGCACGATGTTGCCGTGTTGGTCGCCGAGAATTTGCACTTCGACGTGACGCGCATTGCGAATGAGTTTTTCGAGATAAACTTCGTCTTTGCCAAACGCAGCTTTCGCTTCGCGCCGCCCGATCATGACGGAATCTAAGAGCTCGCTTTCCCGTTCGATGACGCGCATGCCGCGCCCGCCACCGCCCCACGAGGCTTTGAGCATGACCGGATAACCGACTGCGGCGGCTAGCTTTTTTATTTCTGATGGATCGTTGGGCAGCGGCGGGCTGGCTGGCATAACAGGCGCACCGCATGACACAGCGAGATTGCGCGCATCGACCTTATTGCCGAGCGTGCGCATCGTATCAGGGGTTGGCCCGATGAAAATAATGCCGGCCTTCTTGCAGGCTGCCGCGAACTCTGGGCTCTCCGACAAAAAGCCGTATCCGGGATGGATGGCGTCGGCTTTCGCGTATTTCGCCACGCGCAGGACTTCGTCGATCGATAGATAGGCTTCAAGCGGACCCTTGCCCTTGCCGACGATAAACGCTTCGTCTGCCTTGAAGCGATGGAGGGAGAGGCGGTCTTGCTCGGCATAGATTGCGACGGTGCGAATGCCAAGTTCCGTTGCCGCGCGGAAAACGCGGATCGCGATCTCAGAGCGATTTGCGACCAGGATGCGGCTGATTTTTTTTGCCATTTCGGTGTCCATCACAGCATTTGCGCTTCGGAGGCTGACTGTAGCCATTGAACTGAGACGGGCAACGCGTAAGGAGCTTTAGTCCCGAAATCTAGACCCCGCCCGGTGAATCTCGAACCCTGAATGATGATCTAGCCATAAAAAATTCGAAGGGAAATCTCTTTCCCCCCGAATACCTAACAAACTTATTGCAGCCGCGAACGCACGCCCGGGTTAGGGGATCAGAACACCCCACGGGAATTCACCGACGGCGATCTCAGCGACCGGCTCTAACTTCACTGTGTCGATGGCAGTCACACTGTTCGAGCGCCCATTCGCCACGTAAAGTTTGCCGCCATCTGCCGTGATGGCCATATTCCATGGGCGCTTGCCGACGGGTATTGTTTTCGTGACCTTGTTGGTTGCCACATCAATGACCATCACGTTGCCATCGCCGCCATTGGTGACAAAAACGGTCTTACCGTCGGGATGAGCGGTGACGCCATTGACGCGCAATCCGGCCGGAATTTCGGCAACGACTTTGTTCGTTGCAACTTCGATCGCAAATACTGTGTCGGCGAGTTCACAGGCCACGTAGGCGAATTTGCCATCGGGGGTGAAGCCAATACCGCGCGGACGCTTGCCAACCTTGATGCTGGCGATTTGCTTCTTCGCCGCAACGTCGATCACATCGACCGTATCGGCCTCTTCGGCGCTGACATAGACGAGTTTGCTGTCGGGGCTGAAAACTGAGTGCTCAGGATTATCGCCTTCGGTCTTGACGTTGAATTCCGTCTTGCCACTGGCTGCGTCTACAAAGTGGACGGAGTTATCTTCTTCGATCGCGACCGCAATCCATTTTCCATCCGGCGAGCGGTACACACCTTCGGGCGACTCACCCAAGTCTATCTTGCCGGTCACTTTGCGTGACGCGATATCGATGACCTGCAGAGCCTTCTCGGGCTGATCACTGACATAAAGCGTCTTGCCGTCTTTCGAAGATGCCATCCCGCGTGGCTTCTTGCCAGCCGCGATGTCGCCGACAACAGTGTTGGTTGCTGTGTCGATGATGGAAACCGTGCCCGACTTCTCATTCGCCGCGTAAGCAAACGGTTCGGCACTGGCCTCCTGAGAAAGCATGAATTGGGCAAGCATGGAGGAGCACACAACCGCCCAAGCCGATGTCTTCGTAAACGTCTTCATATTTGTCTCCTCAAGGGGCATTGCACACTAAGTGATTGGTCAAGCCGTGGTGCATATCAATGTCTATTTTCCGTACATGGGTTGCTTATAGCCATTTTCACGGAAGTTTGTATTAGCCGATCAGGTTATCGGCACAAGGGTTCAAAGCCCCGCTCCAACCTTTGACTCTTACCTCCGCCCCAGCCACACTTTCCCCATGGATACATCTTCTGACGCCGCCACAACCGCAACCACCGGGAAAAACTTCCTGACCGGGCACCCCCGTGGGCTATCCACGCTATTCTTTACAGAACTGTGGGAACGCTTCTCCTATTACGGAATGCGGGCCCTTTTAACTCTCTTTATGGTGGCGCCGATTGCCGAAGGCGGCCTCGCGTTTGGCACCGAGGATGCGGGGCGGATCTACGGCAACTACACGATGGCCGTATATATGCTGTCGATCCCAGGCGGGTTCATTGCCGATCGGGTGCTTGGCGCGCGCCGTTCCGTTCTGCTGGGTGGATGGATTATTGCGTTTGGGCACTATGCGCTCGCCGTCCCCTCAGAAGCCACGTTTTATATTGGCCTGTTTCTGGTGGCCATCGGTACAGGCCTCTTCAAGCCCAACATCTCCGGTCTCGTCGGCGCGCTCTATGCCAGAAACGATGGGCGCCGCGACGCCGGATTTTCGCTCTTCTACATGGGCATCAACATCGGTGCCTTCATCGCGCCGCTGATCACTGG
>JAYSVT010000152.1:0-18968 GCA_043718455.1 Hyphomicrobium sp. | reverse complement strand
TGCCGCCTTGATACTTCTTCGGGAACATCTTGCCCGTGTAGAAGATCATGCCCATGTCGGCCGAGTGTGCAACGAACTCGATCTGCGGGAACACGACGCCTGCCGGCGGTTCCTGGTCCTTGTACTCGTTGGTGCGGGTCTTGCCGCCACCGTACCAGGGGAAACCGAAGCTCTCACCGGCTTTGGTCTGGCGATTGAGTTCGCCTGACGGGATATCGTCGCCCATGCCGTCGACCTGGTTGTCGGTGAACCAGAGCGACTTGTCCTTGGGGTTGAAGTCCATGCCGCCGCTGTTGCGAACGCCGGTTGTGTAGACTTCGCGGTTCTTGCCGTCGCGGTCCATGCGGACGATGCCGCCGATTCCAGTCTTCAGATAGAGGTCGTGCTTGCTCTTGTCATAGACGTTGGTCGGCTGGCCGAGCGAAATATAAAGCTTGTTATCGGGTCCGACGCGGCAGATGCGGGCCGTATGGTTATAACTTTCTTCGTCCTTCGGGATCAGGTCGCCCTGAGCGACGACTTGGAAAGCGGCAACGTCGGCGCCTTCGTAGAAGTATTCGGCTGCTGGGTAAACGATGACGCGGTTCTGTTCAGCGATGAACAAGAAGCCGTCTTTCGAGAAGCACAGGCCGTGCGGGATATTCATTTCGAGCGAGGCGGCGAACACCTTCACTTCGTCGGCTACACGGTCTTTGTTGCGGTCGGTGACGGCGTAGACTTTGTCCTTACGGGTTGAGACGAACGTCACGACGCCCTGAGGTCCTACCGAGATCACGCGCGCATCCGGAACAATCGCATAGAGGTCGATCTTGAAGCCATCCGGCAACTTGATCTTCTTTAACGTCTCTTTGATCGCAGCCGCGTTGGCGCCGCCCTGTTCGATAAAGGGGATCTTCGTCATGCCGGTCGATTTAAAGTTCGAAAGCTTGTCGAGCGTGGCTTGCGCCATCGCACTTGTGCTTGAGAGCAGTGCGGCAAGAGACGCCACTGCTGCTATGGATTTGAACATTTGCATTTTTCTCCCTGAAGTTTTTTTATTTACGAGGTCGTCACAAGTCGGCAACCCACTCCAGCATACGTTCTCGCCAAAAGAATGGACCGAGGCCCGGCGGTCAATGGCCGCCGCGGAAATTGATACCCCGGCGCGCCAGGCAAGGTGCGTTACTCTGATACTACCAAAGTAGCGCCGTCCCGATTTTTTGTAACTGCATTAATGGCCTAGCGCAACGAGCGAAACTTCAGTTTTTGCGCGGTTCTAGAAGATCCGGTCGGCGCGCGGCCGTCAGTCTTTCGGATTCTGCCCGGCGCCAGAGTTCGATTTTCTTATGGTCGCCCGATAACAGGATATCGGGCGCCGTTCGACCCTCCCATTCCCTTGGCTTTGTGTAGTGCGGGTATTCAAGCAGGCTGCTTTCAAAGCTTTCGCTTTCAAGACTTGCGCTCGCTCCGAGCACACCGGGCAGCAGCCGGACGCAGGCTTCGATCAAAACCATCGCAGCGAGTTCGCCACCGGCCAGAACATAGTCTCCGATAGAGATCTCGCGCAGGTTTCGCCCCTCGATGACGCGCTCGTCAATACCTTCGAAGCGGCCTGCGAGCAGCGTGACGCCCGGACCCGAAGCGAGTTCCCGGACGAGTGGCTGCGTGAGACGCTCACCGCGCGGCGACAAATAGATCAACGGCGCATAGGGCGATTTTGTGCGAGCATGATCGAGCGCGGGCCCCAGCACGTCAGCACGCAGCACCATACCCGCGCCGCCGCCCACGGGCGAATCGTCGACTTGGCGGTGACGCCCAATGCCGAAGTCACGAATCTGAATCGCATCAAGCGACCAGATCTTGGCCTCCAGCGCTTGTCCCAGCAGCGAAATGCCAAGCGGCCCGGGAAACATTTCCGGAAACAGCGTCAGAACAGTTGCCTGCCACGCGCTCCGGCCATCGCTTGTTGGAAAGTGGGGCATGGTAGAACGGGGTTTGACCCTTCATGCCGAAGGCGTGTCTTCAACACGATGGGTCTGACCCCGTGCATCTCCTCTCGTTTTCGGTGTGGGGTCAGACCCGCAGGGTCAGACCCCTAATACCGGCACTTCAAACCCCTTCAACAACAGTCATGTCCAGCGTGCCGGCGCCTTGCCGCAGAGCCTTGGCCACCAAGTACTCAGCGCAAGTGGCATATCCAATCGCGTTTTCGTAGCTCGGGAACTCAATCACCACATTTCGGGGCGCACCGGTTCCCTCGACAATTTCGCAGCGCCCGCCGCGCACGATCGGCTTGCCTTCATAACGTTCAAGAATCGGTTTCGAGGCGGCCAGATATTCGCCCCACTTTTCCTGATTGGTGACTGTAGCGCGAACGACGACATATCCCTTGGGCATTACTTCCTCTTGAGGCCGGTTGCGGACTTGGCCAGAGCCATAGCGCGCGGGGCCACCCGGGGCAACTGCTAGCCGCGCCTACTGGTTGAGGCTACTGGTTGAGACTACTGGTTGAGAAATGGAGCAACGCTATTGGTGCCGCCTTGATTGGTGCCGTTCGCTTCCTTGCGCATCTTGCGGTTGTTTTCAAGCTTCTCAGCTTCGGCTGCCGCAGCTTTTGCGATTGACGCATCCCAATTGGCGATATCACTGGCCGACCGCATTTTAAGGCCGCCGGCAATGAGCGGATCGCCTTTGAGTTTCTTGGCGAGCTTGCGCGATAGCGGCGCCAAGAGTTTGCCGGCACTTTCCGGGCAGGCGCGCGCAGGATCGCTTTCGGCTTCCCCGGCCGATGTCCATACCGGATTGACGACATAGCGTTTGGAGCAAAGCGCAATGCGCGGCGGCATCTGCGATTTGGCGAACTCGTTGTAGGCTTCCTTGAGCGGGCCCCAGGTCGCCGCCGCTGCGTGATTTGCGTGCCGTGTCAGGTTTGCCGCCGTCATGCGGAAGGGAAAGACGTGGACTGGAACGCGCTCCTGCCCGCCGTCAAGTGCTTCACGCACAAAGGCATAGATCTCTTCGATTTTATCGTTGGTCATGGCGAAGCATCCAACGCTCTTACAATCACCATGCACCATGATGAACGCGCCGCTACGGCCGAGCGCACGGTCGAGCGCGTTCGGATAGCCAATGTTCAGTGCCAGATGATAATTGCTTTCGGGTTTGAGACCTTCGGCACTGACGCCGTAGAAGCCTTCCGGCGCCATGTGATCGCCTTGAACTTCCTTGGGTCCAAGGGCGCCGGACCAGGTGCAAATCGGGTAGGTCTTGATGTGTACGAACCGGCCGCCGGGGCGCGCCTTCCAGACTTCGAGTTCCGACTCTTCTTTAAAGACGCGGATGTAGGTGGGCGATTGGGCGTCAATTTTTTTGAGCTCGAGAAATGCCAGCGTTGCTGTGCTGAGTGGTTTTTGTGACGCGTGGGGTGCAGGTGTTTCATCGGCGAAAACCGGCATCGCGGCCGGTACCAATAAAACGAACGCTCCAAATAGCGCAGCAATGCGCGCTCTATGGCGAACAAACATCGACTACCCCGCACCGCGACAACCGAAAGGCAGATGCACCAACGTATTGCTTTGCCTTGGTTAACGGCGAGTTAACCGGGTATTTGGGGTGAAGCATGACGAGGCGAAGGCAAGTTTGGGGCACGAGTTTGGGGCAGGGACGCTCCAGATGTCCCAAATTTGCGCGCTGGCAGCGTTTCAGACCGCCCAGCTCAAATGCTCAAGGAAGGTTTGAGCGGCCTCTACGGGGTTCCTGGTGGCGTTGATCGGACGCCCGACCACAATATGGTTAGCGCCGTTGCGGATGGCGTCCTCCGGCGTCGTGATGCGTTTTTGATCGCCAACGTCGTCGCCGGGTAAGCGGATGCCGGGAGTAACGATGATGAACTCCGGTCCGCAGTCGGCGCGGATGCTCGCCGCTTCCTGACCAGAGGAGATGACGCCATCGACGCCTGCGTCGCGGGCGAGTTTTGCGCGCTTCAAGACGAGTTCGCTTGGCAAGAACACGATGCCTTGTTCGTTCAGATCGTTTTGGTCGAGACTCGTCAGAACCGTGACAGCCAGAAGTTTCAGGCTTGAGTTGCCTCGCCCCTTGACGGCTGCCTTCATCGTCTTGGTATCGGTGCCGTGGATGGTCAGAAAATCAAAACCCAGATGGGCAACACCCGCCACAGCCTTTTCGACTGTATTGCCGATGTCGAGAAACTTCATGTCGAGAAAGATGCGCTTACCCTCGTTCTTCAATTCGGAGGCGAGCGGCAATCCTTTTGAGAACAAGAGTTCGAGACCGATCTTGTAGAAATTGACTGAATCGCCGAGCGCTTCGACGAGCGCGCGCGCTTCGTCATAGCTCGGCACATCAAGGGCGACGATGAGTTTGTCTGAGGGGCGTTTCACGAGACTACTTTGGCCCCGCTTCGTTTCAATGCTGCCACGATCTCCGGAACCTCCACTTCGTCGAAAATTATAATTGGCGCGTCAGCGCTTAGCTTTTCAGCAATTGCGACTGGTTCGCGATCAGTACCGTTGTTTGAAAAAACAAATAGCTTATCCACTTGTGGTGCCCAACGCTCAAGACTCTGGTGGGTCTTAGCCCAACGCTCTCGAACTTTGCTGGCTGGTACATCATGCAGACCTGCGGCCACCCGAGACTTGATCCGCTGCAATGTGTCTTCCACCGAATGCACCCCGATGTAGACAAGACCTATACTAATGCCGCGCTGTTTGGCTATGCGCAGTATAGGATCGAACTTATCAGAACTGAGGACCGTCTCGATTGCGAAGTTGTCGATTGCTTTCAGCTTCACTGCCTCATCGAACGTTTGTCCTTGAGTAATATTGGCGGCCGCTAAATTTGCCAGTCCGTATTCCAGCCCGCGCTTTGCGATTTCGCGAGCTATTGCATCAGGGTTGACGACCTCGCGAACGCCCATAATTTTGAGAACAGCAGGTGACGAAGCGAAAGTTGATTTCCCAGTTCCGTTGATCCCGCCGAGAAACCAAATCATCAGCGCTGAATCCGATCAGCGCGGGCGGCGCGGTTTGGCCACGGCCCCATAAACGGTCCGGCCCGCAGCTCGATGATCTTCGACCGCAACCTTGACGGCTTCAGAAAAGCCTTTTCTGAGCGCCTCGGTCGTCTCAGACGGTTTCTGCCGAGTCAGCTTCTGCTTGCTGGGGTCTGTAATGGAACGTTCCGACATGAGTGAAACCCAAGTTTAACCACTTGGGCAAACTAGCACATTTTCTGTGGCTGAGCAAATTTGCGGGCGACCAAGTTTCACCCATGCAGAACATGCGCCGCACGGGCGAGTTTCTGGATCAGCTTTTTATATGTTTCCTGGCTGTCCTTATTTTTCAGATGACCGTTTTCGTCAAAGGCATCGACGGCGCGTGGCACTGCAAATTGATCCGGCAATACGAGTGCACTGAGGCCAATTTCCAGCACGAGCCGCAGTTGCGATAGTCCGCGCAATCCGCCCATGCCACCAGGTGAAGCGGACCCGACAGCGAAAACACGCGTCTTGAACACTTCGAGCGGATCTTCGCCATCGTCCCGCGTGTGGCTGACCCAATCCAGAGCATTCTTCAGCAGTGCAGAGAAAGACGCATTGTATTCCGGGCTGGCGATGAAAATACCGGAGTGCACTTTCATCAGCGCCTTGAGCTTGCGGGCGTTGTCTGGCGAACCTGATTCGGTTTCGATGTCGCCATTGTAGATGGGCATGGGATAATCGCCGAGATCCGCAAAAGCGGACGCAATCCCGTTCGCATCCGCGATCTGATGACCGAGGCGCGCCAGCTTCTTGTTCCAGGACTTTTCGCGAGCGCTTCCGGCAATAAACAACAGGCGCGGCTCTGATTTCGGCGTAGCGGGCATGTGATGCTCGATTTGTCGGAGGATAGCGGACGTGCTGGAAGATTTACGTTTATGGCGTGAGTTTGGACGTTAGAAAAGGCCCGGTGCGCTCGAAGGTTTTTCGCGTGCGGCCTGCCTAACTGCTCTTCCCCTCAAAAAAATCTTTGACCCGCGTGAAGAACCCGGCGCTTTCCGGGCTGGTTTCCTTGTGGCTTTCCTTCTCAAATTCTTCGAGCAACTCGCGCTGGCGCCGCGTCAGGTTCTTCGGCGTCTCAACATCAACCTGGATGTACATGTCGCCCGTTACCTTGGAGCGCAGCACCGGCATGCCTTTGCCCTTCAAGCGAAACTGCTTGCCGCTTTCCGTGCCTTCGGGAACCTTGACGCGGGTTGAGGCGCCTTCAAGAGTTGGCACTTCGATCTGGCCGCCGAGCGCCGCCGTCGTCATGGAAATCGGCACCTTGCAGAACACG
This sequence comes from Hyphomicrobium sp., assembly GCA_043718455.1. GTDB lineage: Bacteria > Pseudomonadota > Alphaproteobacteria > Rhizobiales > Hyphomicrobiaceae > Hyphomicrobium_B. The sequence continues at coordinate 12,654 of JAYSVT010000152.1, read as the reverse complement.
TCCGCGCCATCACGCTGGAAGAAGGCGTGCGGTTTGATCGAAAGGAAAATGTAGAGATCGCCGGCCGGTCCGCCGCGCAAGCCTGCTTCGCCTTCGCCCGCGAGCCGGATGCGCGTGCCGTCCTCGACGCCCGAGGGAATATTGACGCTGAGTTTGCGCTCTTTGGTGATACGGCCAGCCCCTGAACATGCAGGGCATGGATCGTCGATCGTTTCGCCGCGACCATGACACGAAGGACAAGTGCGCTCGATCGTGAAGAAGCCTTGGCTCGCGCGTACCTTGCCTTGGCCGCCGCAGCTGGCGCAGGTCTTGGGCTTGGTGCCGGCCTTGGCGCCGGTACCCAAACAGGTTTCACAAGAAACACTGGCCGGCACGATGATTTCTGCAGTCTTTCCGGAAAAAGAGTCGCCCAGGGCGATGTCGAGGTTATAGCGCAAATCGGCGCCGCGCTCGCGGCCCGTCCCGCGGCGCTGCTGTTGTGCCCCGCCTTGAGCTCCTCCTTGTCCGGGCCCGCGCCGCCCGCCCATGAACTCGCCGAACAGATCATCGAAGATATCGGACATGGAAGATGCGAAATCGGGACCGAAGCCGCCCTGTCCGCCGCGACCGCCCATAGCGCCGTCGAAGGCTGCGTGTCCGAATTGATCGTAGGCGGCGCGTTTTTGCGGGTCTTTGAGAGCTTCGTAGGCTTCGTTGACTTCTTTGAATTTGCGCTCGGCATCTTTGTCGCCGGCGTTGCGGTCGGGGTGGAAGTCCTTCGCCAGGCGGCGGTAGGCTGATTTAAGGTCCGGTTCGCCTGCGTTGCGGGCGACACCCAGAACTTCATAATAATCGCGCTTGGCCATATGTGGCGGTCTCTTGAGGCTGCTCAGTGGGCGGTGAGTAAGCCCTCATCTACTCTTTCGGCAACCGCCCCCGCCTTATCCGCCGCGCCGCGATCAAACGCAACTGCGGAGGCAAGACGGGGGCGGGCCACTCGCGAAACGAAAGCGGATTATCCGGCTTTCTTCTTGTCGTCTTTGACTTCCTCGAAATCGGCATCGACCACGTCGTCGCCGCCTTCGGGTTTCGCGTCAGGTGCTTCTTCGCCATCCATGCCGGCCGCGCCGCCCTTCGCCGTATAAACCGCTTCGCCGATCTTCATAGCGACCTGGGTCAACTCATTGATCGCAGTCTTGATCGCTGCCGCATCTTCGCCGCCCGTCGCTTCCTTGACCTTGGCAATGGCCGCTTCGACGTCGCCTTTGATCGCGGCGACGGCCGGGATCGAGACGTTTTCAGTTAGCGACTTTTCGGTGCCGTGGATCAGAGCTTCGGCGTGATTGCGGGATTCGACCAGCTCGCGCTTTTTCTTGTCGTCAGCAGCGTTGGCTTCTGCTTCTTTGACCATCTTGTCGATATCGGCATCAGACAATCCGCCCGATGCCTGAATGCGGATCGACTGCTCTTTGGCGGTCGCTTTGTCCTTGGCCGAAACGTGGACGATGCCGTTGGCGTCGATGTCGAACGTCACTTCGATCTGCGGCACGCCGCGCGGCGAAGGGGGAATGCCGACGAGATCGAACTGACCAAGCATCTTGTTGTCGGCCGCCATTTCGCGCTCGCCCTGGCTGACGCGAATGGTGACTGCGCTCTGGCCGTCTTCGGCGGTCGAGAACGTTTGGCTCTTCTTGGTCGGGATCGTCGTGTTGCGATCGATGAGGCGGGTGAAGACGCCACCCAGCGTTTCGATGCCGAGCGACAGCGGCGTCACGTCGAGCAGCAGCACGTCCTTAACTTCGCCCTTCAAAACGCCGCCCTGAATGGCCGCGCCGATGGCAACGACTTCATCCGGATTGACGCCCTTATGGGGCTCTTTCCCGAACAGTTCCTTGACCAGCTGCTGGACCTTTGGCATGCGCGTCATACCGCCGACGAGCACGACTTCGTCGATCTCCGACGCCTTTAGTCCGGCATCTTTCATGGCCTTTTCACACGGACCTTTGGTGCGGGTGATGAGATCGTCGACGAGGCTCTCAAGTTTGGCGCGCGTGAGCTTCATGGTCAGATGCTTCGGGCCGGACTGGTCGGCAGTAATGAACGGCAGGTTGATTTCGGTCGCTTGCGCGCTCGACAATTCGATCTTGGCTTTTTCGGCTGCTTCCTTGAGGCGCTGAAGAGCGAGTTTGTCGTTCTTAAGATCGATACCCTGCTCTTTCTTGAATTCGTCGGCGAGATAGCCAACGAGTTTCATATCGAAGTCTTCGCCGCCCAAGTGCGTATCGCCGTTGGTCGATTTCACTTCGAACACGCCGTCGCCGATTTCGAGGATCGACACGTCGAACGTGCCGCCGCCGAGATCGTAGACCGCGATCGTCTTGGCTTCCTTTTTCTTGTCGAGGCCATAGGCAAGGGCCGCTGCCGTTGGCTCGTTGATGATGCGCAACACTTCAAGACCGGCGATCTTGCCGGCGTCTTTCGTAGCCTGACGTTGGGCGTCGTTGAAATAAGCGGGGACCGTGATGACAGCCTGTGTCACCGGCTCGCCGAGCTTGGCTTCGGCGCTCTCTTTCATCTTCTGTAGGATGAAAGCCGAAATCTGCTGGGGAGAATATTGCTTGCCGTGACTCTCAACCCATGCGTCGCCGGTCGGACCTTTCACGATTTTGAACGGGACGAGCTTCAGGTCCTTCTGGACATCTGGATCATCAAAGCGGCGGCCAATGAGGCGCTTGATGGCAAAGAACGTATTCGTCGGGTTGGTGACGGCCTGACGTTTGGCCGGCTGGCCAACGAGGCGTTCGTCGTCGGATGTGAAAGCAATGATCGATGGCGTTGTATTTGCGCCTTCGGAATTTTCGAGAACCTTAGGCTTGCCGCCCTCCATGACGGAGACGCACGAGTTTGTTGTGCCAAGGTCAATTCCGATAACTTTACCCATAGTCGTATTCCTCTCCGTTGCGGCAGACCGGCTTGACCCCAAACTTGGCCCAAGGGCACCAAGATCGGAATAAATCGCTTATTAACCAAAAGCGTCTCCGCCCGGTCCCCAAAGGTTCCATTGTAGCTGAGGGGTTATATAGGGAGGGTCGCAAAGGCTGCAACGGTTCTGGATCACTCGCCTGTGATCTATTTTGGCCGTGTCAGGTAAATGCCACCATCACTCGATGGAAAACAAAAGGCTACAGCCTGCGGCATGAAGGCCCTAGGCTGCAGTTGCTGCGGTTACGGCTTGCTGGACCCACTTGCTGGAGCTGCGTCCGTTGCAGGCGGATCCGCTGGCGCATCGTCTAAGGACGCAGGAGCTTCGCCCGGTGCCAAGCCTTGGTCGTGCTCCTTGAGCCAACGCTGCATGAAGCGGATTTCTTTGCGCTGGGCAGCGATAATGCCAAGCGCTAGGCGCCGAAGCCGCAAGTCCTTCGTATATTTCAGAAAGATGTTGGCCTGGTCGATTGCACCTTGATGATGCGGAATCATTCCGCGCACAAAATCCACATCCACGTCGCCCGTGTAGGCGATCGTCATGTCCTTGTGCATTTTCATCATTGCCTCTTCGAATTCCTTCGAGGCGGCGGAAAGCTCTGCTTTTTTGCCCGTAGCATCTGCCGCGGGATCCGCGTTCGCACCAGAATGTTGACTGTGGTCTTGAACTTGGCCACCTTCAGGATTTTCCGCCAAAGCTGGATTCGATGCCGCCATCGCCACCAAGAGCGCGACGCAGTACGTCTTGCGCGATGTGCGCAGGCGCTGATTTAAAAACATATTCGATCTCCATAGTTCGCAGCACGATTTCAGCATTCGGTGCTTAGGCTCATTTGTACGCGTACTTTATGCCTTTTCGTTGTTAGCCTAATTAGACGGAGGCACGTCTGTTTCCGGTGTTTTGACGGCTTTCGGCCCGCCGCGCGAAACAACGACCATGGCGGGTCTCAAGCATCTGTCATCGATCAAGTATCCGGTTTGGAAGACCTGGAGCACGGTGCCGTTTGGCACGCCCGGATCTTCCTTTTCCATGACCGCTTGGTGGTGATGGGGATTAAACGGCTGGCCTGCGGGATCAATAGTGCGCACACCGTTTTTCTCGAGTGCGTTCTGGAAGTCGCGTTCGGCAAGAATGACGCCTTGAAGAAAACTCTTGAGCGCTGGGTCTGCGGCTGCAGCCTCTACCGTCACGGCGGAAATGGCGCGCTGGAAGTTGTCGCCGACTGAGAGGATGTCTTTCGTGAACTTGCTGATGGCGTACTTCGCCGTCTCGTCCTTTTCCCGCTCAAGGCGGCGGCGCACGTTCTCCGTTTCGGCCACGGCGCGCATGAATGCATCATGCTTGTCTGCGGCTTCGGTGCTTTTCTTTTCAAGTTCGTTCTGTAGCGCCTCTACAATGGCCTTCAACTGATCAATGCCGACCTCCGGCTCTCCGCCGGGTGGTGACGGCATAGGTGGCATGAGATCGTCTGCAGAAAAATCGATGCCGATACCGGCATCTGCTTCAGTTTTTTCGCCGCTCATTTGTGCTCCGCTTCACACGCGCTTTGCTGCGTGCTCGATATCGGCCTCAGTGGCCCAAAAATCAAGGATTTGTGGTCAAGTTAGAATGCGGCTGATCAGCCGCGCTGTATAATCCACCATGGGGATAATGCGGGCATAATTGAGCCGTGTTGGCCCAATGACGCCGAGAACACCAACGATGCGGCGGGTCTCGTCGCGGAACGGCGCGACAACGAGCGACGATCCAGAGAGCGAGAACAATTTGTTCTCAGAGCCTATGAAAATCTTTACGCCCTCCGCATGTTCGGAATCTCCCAAGAGCTGAACGATGTCGCGCTTGGATTCGAGATCGTCGAACAGTTGCCGGATCCGCTCCAGATCTTCAACGGCCGTCAAATCTTTGAGCAAGTTTCCTTGCCCGCGCACGATCAGACTCTTGCGATCGTCTGATACGCCCGACCATTCCGCGAGACCCGCTTTGATCACTTTCTGCGTCAGGATGTCGAGTTCGGCTTTGGCGTCCTTGAGACTCTTTTCGATTCCAGCACGGGCTTCGCCAATCGTCAGCCCGCGAATGTGCGTGTTCAAGTAGTTCGACGCTTCTTGAAGCGCGGATGGCGGCAGCCCGGCCGGCAGCGAGATTATCCGGTTTTCGACGTTCTGTTCTTCGTCGACCAGAACGACCAGCCCTTTGCCTGGCTCCAGCGGTACGAATTCGATGTGCTTCAGGCGCGCGACCTGCTTTTCAGCCAGAACAACTCCGGCGCAATGCGAGAGACCAGAGATCATTTCTCCGGCTTCTGCGAGAAGCTGATCAACCGACTTCTCGCGTTGAAAGCCGATTTGCGCTTCGATTTGTTTACGCTCGTCCTGCGAGATGTCTCCGATTTCCAGCAGGCCATCGACAAACATTCTGAGACCAAGTTGCGTCGGCATCCGGCCGGCGGACGTGTGCGGCGAGATGATGAGGCCTAAGTGCTCAAGATCCGACATGACGTTGCGGATCGAGGCAGGCGAGAGTGTAATGGGAAGCGCGCGCGCCAAATTGCGCGAACCCACAGGTTCGCCGGTTGTCAGGTACGATTCAACGATGCGCCGCAAAATGGTGCGCGAGCGCTCGTTAAGCAGCTGCAGCCCGCTCTTGCCGTCAATCATGGGGTCTTGTTTGGTGCCGGTTGCCGTGTTTCACGCCGTCACTGTAAGGAACCCTAACCCCTCCCGTCAAACAGCCGCGGTTTTGTCAGCCTTTAAGGTTGAAGCGGGTCACGGCGTTCTTTAGGGTCGCGCCTCAAAACCACCCAAAGGAGCCCCCGGGGACCCATGCGACCTTCGAAGCGCCAACCCGACGAATTGCGCCGTGTCTCAATTGAGCGCGCCGTCTCTAAACACGCAGAGGGTTCGTGCCTCATCAAGTTTGGCGATACGCATGTGCTTTGTACGGCCAGCCTCGAAGAGCGGCTGCCGCCGTGGCTCAAGGGCCAGGGCAAAGGCTGGGTGACCGCTGAATACGCTATGCTGCCGCGCGCCACCAACGAGCGCACGCGCCGTGAAGTCACGGCTGGGCATCCGTCTGGGCGCACGCAAGAAATCCAGCGCCTCATTGGCCGCGCACTCCGAGCAGTTGTTGATTTGCCGAAACTCGGCGAACGCCAGATCACGGTCGATTGCGATGTTATCCAGGCTGACGGCGGAACGCGCACGGCGGCGATCACCGGTGCGTGGGTCGCGCTGCATGATTGCATCCAGTGGATGAAAATGCGCGACATGGTGAAGGATGGCGTTTTACGCGATTCTATCGCCGCAGTCTCGTGCGGCCTTTACAAAGGGCAGCCGGTGCTCGATCTCGATTACGCCGAAGACAGCAACGCTGACGCGGACGCCAATTTTGTCATGACCGGCACTGGTGGCATCGTTGAAGTGCAAGGTACGGCCGAGACGACGCCCTTCACGCAAGAGCGCTTCGACCAACTCATGGTGCTCGCCAAAAAAGGCATCGGCGAACTCACGCAATTGCAGAAGCTGACGGTTGGGTAATTCCCACGCCCCATCTAGTGCAGGGATGGGAGAGGGGGAACATCGCGGACCATGAAACCCGAATCCATTCTCGAAACGATCCTGTACGCGGCCGATCTCGACGCTGCCGAGGACTTTTATCGCGATGTCCTTGGGCTTGAGCCTGTTTCAAAAATGCCGGGGCGGCAAGTGTTCTATCGCATCGGCAATCAGATGCTGCTGATCTTCAATCCTGCGGCAACCGTTGTGCCGCCCGAGCCAGGCGCCGCGTTGCCTGTGCCGCCGCATGGCATGATGGGAGAGGGGCATGTGTGCTTTGCCGCAAGCGCAGACGAGATTACAAAGTGGCGCGCGCACGTTGAGGCCAAAGGCGTCGCCATCGAAGCCGATTTTGAATGGCCAGGCGGCGGGCGCTCGATTTATTTTCGCGATCCCGCCGGGAACGCCATCGAGTTCGCCGAGCCACGCATCTGGGGACTATCGTAATGCGAAGACTTGAACGCGGCTCCAGGGTGGTCGTTGCCAGCCACAACAAGGGCAAGGTCTGGGAAATCAACCAGCTCATCCAGCCATTCGGATTGGATGCCGTACCGGCGAGTGAATTGGGTTTGGCCGAACCGGCGGAAACGGAAACGACGTTTCGCGGCAACGCGCTGATCAAAGCTAAAGCAGCAGCAGAGGGTGCGGGTCTTCCTGCGCTTGCCGACGATTCCGGATTGGAAATCGACGCGCTCGACGGCGTGCCGGGCGTCTATTCCGCCGACTGGGCAGGACCCTCGCGCGACTTCAGCTTGGCAATGTCGCGTGTCAACGACGAATTGGCAAAACGCGGCGCGTGGAAAGCCGCGAGCCCGCCCCGCGCGAATTTCATTTCCGTTTTGTGCCTGTGCTGGCCGGATGGCGCGCACGAGTATTACGAGGGCCGGATCTTTGGTCATGTCGTCTGGCCGCCGCGCGGCGGCAATGGTTTTGGCTACGACCCGATGTTCGTGCCCGATGGCGAGACGCGCACGTATGGAGAGATGGAACCAGCCGAAAAGTATGCGGGTTCTCACCGCACAAGAGCGTTCGCGAAGTTCAAGAGCGAATGTTTGGCACATATCGGAGAGGCGCCGCAGCCCGGCCGATCTTCCGGCCGCGATCTCGCAGCACTGACAGCTGCGGCGGCGAATCTATCGACACAGGCGGAACTGGTCTCTTTCATCGCAAACTTGCGCGCAGACTTGAAAAAGAACACGGGTAAATGGGAAAAGGCCACGCTCGAGTCGTATCTCGAAGCCATGTCGGGTTATCTGACAGATGCGAAGCTAAGTGATGAGCCGAAGTGGCGCACGATAGCCAAGCTGCTGTTGGCGGCGAGAAAACATGAGTAGCGGCACGCGAGACCTATCAACGCGAGACCCCGGCTTCGGCGTCTACATCCACTGGCCGTTTTGCGCGCAGAAGTGCCCGTATTGCGATTTCAATTCGCACGTCCGTCACAAGGGCTGGGATGAAGATCGATTCCTCGCTGCCTATAAGCGCGAGCTGGATTACGTGGCGGGGATGACGGGCCCGCGCATCGTTCAAAGCATCTTCTTCGGCGGCGGAACTCCGTCGCTCATGAAGCCCGCAACAGTGGGCGCGATACTTGATCACATCGCCAAGCTTTGGCCTGTCGATAAGAATTGCGAGATCACGATCGAAGCTAATCCCGGAAGCGTCGAAGCCGCGCGCTTCCAAGGCTATCGCGCAGCCGGCATCAATCGCGTGTCGATGGGCCTGCAGTCGCTAAAGGATGACGAACTCAAGAAGCTTGGCCGCATTCACACGGTCGCTGAATCCAAAGCCGCCCTCAAAATCGCGCGGCGATCCTTCGAGCGTTTTTCTTTCGATCTGATCTACGCACGGCCTGGGCAAAAGCCTGATGATTGGCGCGCCGAACTCACCGAGGCTCTCGACCTCGCGGAGAACCACATCTCACTCTATCAATTGACGATCGAACCCGACACGCCCTACGCGGCGCTGCATGCGGCGGGGAAACTGATCGTACCGGATCCCGATGCGGCGCTCGCGCTCTATGAAATCACGCAAGAGCTGACGGAAGCGCGCGGGCTCGCGGCTTATGAGATTTCCAATCACGCCCGGCCGGGCGACGAAAGCCGGCACAACCTGCTCTACTGGCGCTACGGCGAATACGCCGGCGTTGGTCCCGGCGCGCATGGGCGGGTACTTGTGCCAAGCCACGCTGGTGGAAATCGAGCTGCTCGCCCGTGTGGTGCTGTTTGGGAATCTCCCTCCCCCTTGATGGGGGAGGGTTGGGGTGGGGGTGGTGCACAGGCCTCGCGGTTGGGGGACACCCCCCTCCCTAACCCTCCCCCGCGTCGAGCCGAAGGCTCGCCTTCGGCGAGGTGGGGGACGGAATTTTCCGGGACCTCCAACGATTCAGAAATGGTTCGAATCGCCACTGTCACTGAAAAAAATCCTGAAAGCTGGCTCGCGCGCGTCGAAGAACACGGCCACGGCTTCACCGAGCGGACCGAAGTGACCCGCACTGAGCAGGCCGACGAAATGCTGCTGATGGGATTGCGCTTGCGCGAAGGCGTTGACCTTGCCCGGCTCGCAGCTCTGGGGGGCGTGGCGCCTTCCAAGCAGGCGATGGACGGTCTCATTGCGCTCGGACTTCTGGAGCGCCTTCCAGCCGCGCCATTGGCGAACTGGCGCTCGAACGAACTCGAACCCATAACCATGTGCCTTGGCCCCGGCGAACGGCCCGAACACGCCACGCCCGACGCGACGGACATCATCCGCGCCACGCCCAAGGGCCGGTTTGTGCTCAACGCAGTCGTGGCCGAGCTTTCGAAGTCGTTTGCGCCGCTTGCTGCCCCCTCCCCAATGGACAATCCCCGCAACGCACTCTAATGAACCGCCCCATGCTTCGATCGCTCTACGACTGGATGATGCGCAAGGCCTCCGACGAAAAGGCGCCTTGGGCGCTGGCCGTCGTGTCCTTCATCGAAAGCTCGTTCTTCCCCATTCCGCCCGACGTCATGCTGATCCCCATGGTCATGGCGAACCGGAAAAAGGCCTTCTGGTACGCGACGATTGCGACAGTGGCGTCCGTCATCGGCGGCATGTTGGGTTACGCGATTGGCTATTACCTTTACGACGCAGTTGGCCTGCCGATTTTGAGATTCTACGGCAAGGAAGGCGCGCTCGACGGCTTTATCCAGTTCGTGCACGACTACGGCGTGCAGGCTGTCATCATCAAAGGCATGACGCCAATCCCTTACAAGGTCGTGACGATTGCCGCCGGCGTTGCCAAAATGGATTTGCTGGCCTTTACGGGCGCCAGCATCGTCGCCCGCGCCATGCGCTTTTATCTTGTTGCAGGGCTCCTCTATTATTTCGGCGAGCCGATCCGCGAGTTCATCGAGAAGCGCTTGACGCTAGTGACAACAGTGTTTGTGATTGTTCTGGTCAGCGGCTTTGTTGCCGTGAAGTATCTGTTCTAAGCCGGGAGGTGAGTATGGCTGAGAGAATAGCGATTGATCGAAGTCTCGCCTATCAGTCGGGCAGCACGGCTCTGTTCCTTGCTGCAGCCTCGATCCTGGTCGCGCTCGGCTTTCAATATATCGGCGGCTATTACCCTTGCCCGCTCTGCTTCATGCAGCGTTATGCCTTCTACTTCGCGATTCCGGCGCTCTTTGCAGCCCTCGCGCTTTCGTCAGGCGGCGAACGCAACGGGGCGACGATGTTGTTTGGCATGGTCGCATTTGCGTTTCTCGCCAACGCGGGCCTCGGCATCTATCACGCCGGTGCCGAGTGGAAATTCTGGGCCGGGCCTGACACCTGTGCCAGTGCGCAAGACGTCGCAACGGCGGCCGGCAGTTTGATCAAAGAACTTGAAACAACCCGAGTTGTCCGCTGTGACGAAGCCGCAATCCGGATCCTCGGGCTTTCGTTCGCCGGTTGGAATGTGATCGCGTCGCTTGTTATTGCGGGGCTTTCCGCCCGGGCTGCGACTGCCGTGCGCGACCGATTCTAAAACCCAAACAATTTCAACGGCCGAAACTTTTCCACAGCTCTCATGGCGCGAGAATGCCCGGATTTGCGGGCTGTTATCTCCTGTCAATCTAAATAACACCGCTCCGACAATATCGCGCCTTGGCGTTGCCCGAATGTGACGGCTATTCTCATTTCGTTCGCGGGACACAACCGGGCAGCCGAGTTTGGCAACCGGGGCGGACGAGACGAGTAAAGGCGTCATGTAAATGCGTAACGGGGGTGTTCCAGTGTTTCGAGTATCGCGTACCCCGAAGTCTGTAATTGCGTTCAAGTCTTTGGTTCAGCGCCGCGTTGTTGGCGCAGACAAGTTGAAGCCTGAAGCGCTGCGTCCCCGCGAGATTGGTTTTTGTAAGCGTAGCGTACCTGTTGCGTTTTGTAGCGTCGAGTTGCGTAAAGTTGCGTCAGCGTACGATCAGACTCCCAAAAGTGTGCTTACCCGCACTTTCAATAATGTAAGGCGAGCAGCCCGGACAGCAAGGTTCATGCGTATGTCTCAGCTGCTCGCCAACACTCAAGAAAAGTACCGTAGTCGCGTCACGAGTTTTGCGTTTGGACCGGCGAGTAACAAACAAGTTCTGTTGCGTCAGCGTGAGGATCAAATGGCTTCAAATAGCAGCGAGTGGCGTCAGTTGAGTGATGTTGTGTCGAGTGTGTTGCGTAACGTGCGTGTTGTGCCGCCAGCGAGCCCCTCTCCCATCAAGGCGGCCCGCAAACTTCAGTAATCGCGTCATCAACCGGATTCAGGGATCGGAAACGGTCCCAACAAGTTGGCAGACATATGGAGCGTTCGAGAGTTAGCCCTCAACAGACATCATCTGGCACGGTCTCGCGTAATGGTGTCAAAAGCGCTCTGTGTGTCTGCCGCCTACTTTGATTATCTTGAATTTGTCGCCGTGCGTTCCAACATTTCGGTCACAACCGTTTCGCGCCAGTAGCGCTTATGTGTGCCCGCGTACCCCTCAAGAAATAGGAGCGAGGCCATGTCTCTCCAAATGTCTCATCCCCAAATGTCTCTCTCTGTGTCGCAGTTCACCCCCGGACACATCAATCCTATCCAGTGGCATCATGCCATTTCCGTCAGCCGCCAAGCGTGCGGCCGTGTCTTCGCCGATGGCGGTACCCCCGCGGACGCCGTGGTCGCTTTCGGCTTGAGCGCTGCAAGTGAAGCCGGTCTCACCTGGGAAAAGGCCGTCGATTGCATTGCTGAAGAGCTGTGCGCGCATCCCCTTCCGCGCGCGGCATAAGCCGAACCAGTTTTACATTATCCCGTCTGTCGTCTGTCTGTTGACTTTACCCCGCCCCTCAGAAGGCGGGGTATTTTTTGAAAAGAGATCCGGTCACGACTTGTTGGTGCTGGCTGCCGGTGTGCTAACGCCGCATTTTTCCATCGGCGGCGCGGTCGTCGACCAGCGGTCCTTGGTCACTGTCACGACGTAGCGGCGGCAGTTTTCTGCGGCCCCCGCCACGAAGCGCACCTCAAAAAGCGCGAGGTTTGGTTTTGGCTTGCTTGGCCACGTGTATGCGGCGTCGTCAGACGTCTCGGAGAGCGCGGTTTTTATGGCGATGCCGGCGTTGCGGAAATCGGTATCAGATAGGCGCTTCAGCACGGCCTTTGACAGATCCGGATTAAGCCCCACGGCTTCGGCTTGCTTTTCATATCGGTCCGTCCGTGGGGGAGACGGTGGTTGCGGCGCTGGCGCGGCCGCGGCTGCGTCAGAATTGGCCGTCTCGCCGTCAGTTGATCCGGCGGGTGAGGTCTCAACTGCCGCATTCGGAACGGCGGTCCCAGCCTCCGCGCCTGGTGCGTCGGCCACTTCTGTTTGTTCCAACGGCTGTGACGCAGCAGGCGATAGCGCTGCAGCGGCTTGTTCCGGTTGAGCAGGCTGCGCTTCGTGCCGGCTCAAAGCCTGCCACACTCCCGCGACGTCTGTCGCAATTGCCTCGAGCCAAGGCGGCGGACTGCTCATCACTGTCCATCCGCCATAGAGAGCGGCGCCGATAATGGTCCAAGCGAAGAGTATCGACAGGCCGCTGCGCCGCGGACGGGGTGGGCACATTCTCTCGCCGGTGAAAAACTCGTCGCGCTCGAATTCGCCGTCGTCACGTTCGTCGTCCGGAAATTCGGCATAT
>JAYSVT010000151.1:0-5628 GCA_043718455.1 Hyphomicrobium sp. | reverse complement strand
TGGCCATAGCCGTTAGGCGAGCCGCGAAAATTCCGCGCGCCTCCTCATTCGGGCGGTCGTTAGCGAACGTCCGGTTCGCAATCGCAATGGCGACCGTTAGTAGGTTTCCTGTTCGATGCTGAAGTTCCTTCGCCAGCAACAAAGTCTGAACTTCGACGCGTTTGCGCTCGGTAATGTCGACGAACGTTAAAACGACACCATCGACGACATTAGTTAAGGTCCTGTAGGGCTGTATGCGCAGCAAAAACGCTGCGCTCATGTCTTTTAAAGAGACTTCATGCTCGGACATGACTTGGCTAGCCTGCACTTGTGCCACGTCTCGCTTCAAGGTGTTGTAATCCAGCAGATTGACGATCTCGATAATGGGACGGCCGCGATCGGTGTCCCGAAGTGGAAACAACTCAACCAAAGCCGGCGTATAATGGCGAATGCACAAATTGTCGTCTAAAAATACAGTTGGGATCCGGGTCGAGTCGAGCAAGTTCCGCAGATCGCTATTGAGCCGGGTTAACTGATCGTTCTTGCCCGCCAGTTCGCTGTTGACGGTTTGCAGTTCCTCGTTGATCGACTGCATTTCTTCTTTAGCGGTCTCAAGCTCCTCGTTTGTTGACTGAAGCTCCTCATTGACGGCCTGAAACTCTTCGTTCGCGGCGTTCATATCGTCAATTAACGTTTCGAGTTCGTCACTGGCGGCACGCAGTTGAAATCGCGTGGCTTGCAGTTCATTCTCCAAAAGCACGCTCCCATCGTGCCCTGCATTCATAACCTGATCGCCAGCGGCCGTCACCGTGAATGGCGCACTTTCGCGAAACGCGACAATGCATAGACCAGCCCCCTCGGTTACACTGTCGATAATCGGCTCGACGATAAGCGACACGGCGCGGCTCTTCCCGTCTATTTCCGCAATGAGATTTTCGGTAATGACCGTTTCTTTCGTCTCCAGCGCACGTTGAACGGCCAAGCGCACAGAAGGTCGAAGTGTCTTTTGTAGAATGCCATAAAGATGCAAGTTGGCAGTACCTGGAGATGGCTCGAGATAGTGACGTGCCTCACTCCCGGAAAAGCGCAGAATCTCATTGTCACGATCAATGACGAAATAAGCCGGCGCATATTGATCCATGATCCGGCGCACGCTCTTGTCGATCCGGTCATGCAGCTTGAGAACAGGACGGCCGTTTGACTCAATCGATGTACTCCGGCCAGCCAAATCGGCCGAAGTTTTGACGGGCGGCAACGCGGCTTTATCATCGTTATTACGCTGGAAAATGCGATGCGACTTATCCAGTACCGCGAAGGAACCGGCGTGGCGGCCGATACCCTCCGAGGTGCCGAGGAATAGATATCCGGCAGCATTCAATGCGTAATGAAACGTGCGCGCGACCCGGCCTTGCAGCTCGTGATCGAGGTAAATCAGCACATTGCGGCAGCATATTAAATCTAGCCGCGAGAAAGGCGGATCTTTGATGATGCTGTGGGTTGAGAATACACACATTTCGCGGATTTCGCGAACCGGCGAGACACTGACGCCATCGCTCGCGAACCACCGCGCCGCACGTTCTGGTGAAAGCCCCGAGTCAGCGCTGCGATAGTGCCCTGCGCGGGCGAAGTTGATGGCCCGGGAATCGATATCGGTACCGAAGATCTTGACGGCGATAGAGTTTCCATCGGGGTGATCGGACAACGCTTCTTTCAGAAGAATGGCGATCGAATACACTTCTTCGCCCGTCGAGCAACCCGCAATCCATATCCGCACAGTGTCGTTGGATTTTTTGCCTGCCAGTATTGGGCCGATCGCCAGATTTTTTAACGCCTCAAAGGCTTCAGGATCGCGAAAAAATTCGGTCACGCCAATCAGGACCTCTTGAAATAACGTGACCGCCTCCGCCGGCTCTTTGCCGAGGCGTTCGATATACTCGTCAATACGATCAATCTGCAAAACCAACATCCGCCGTTGCAGTCGCCGGGTCAGCGTCGCCTGCTTGTAACCGCTGAAATCGTGTTTCACACTCACTTGCAGAAGCGACATGATTTCAGGCAGTCGCTCATGGATATCGTTGCCAAGACCGTCTTGCTCCGAGTAACTCGTCAAAAGCCTTGCATAGTCGAGCAGCCGTTGGGGCATCGCCTCGACCGGCATAACATGATCGACCATGCCGGTGGCATGCGCGCTGCTCGGCATTCCGCTTAGCGCATGATGATCGAACTCAGCCTGTGCCAGTGTCAGCCCAGCATGTTCCTTTATGGATCGGATCCCTAACGAGCCGTCGCTGCCGACGCCAGACAAGATAATGCCAACCGCGCACTCGCCTTGATCTTCCGCCAGGGATACAAAAAACGTATCGATTGGGCGCCGGTCCTGACGCGCCGGCGCGGGGGTCACAATCCGAAGGACGCCGCCAACGATCGTCAAAGTGGCGTCAGGCGGAATGACGTAAACAGAATTTGGTTTTACGGCCATCCCGTCTTTTGCCGTGACCACCGGCAATGGCGACTTAGCCGCCAACAATTCGACCAGCATACTCTTGTGCTCTGGCGCGAGATGTTGCACGAGCACAAATGCCATCCCGGTATCCGCTGGCAGATTGGCAAGAAAACTCTTAAACGCAGCAAGACCACCAGCTGACGCACCGATGCCGACGATCAAAGGTCGTATTATTTGTTGTCTAATAGACATTCGAACATGGTCCAACGTATCGCGTAAAAATAACAGTTATCACGAGAATACTCGTTTTACACGCTCAATCTAGGCTTTTCCATCGAGCTGTTGCGGGTGGTCAACGCCGGTCGAGTAAACCAGTTGCAATACGTGCACCGCGCCGGGCTGGCTTCGACCGGTAGCACAGATTAAATTTCGTTTGCAGAACCCGTCCGCTTACTGGCGCTCAGAGTACACTTTTCAAATAGATTTTTTTTGCTGGAACTTTTGAAGCGCAATGGCGTTAGTTTAAGCTGTTTTTCAATGAGCGCAGGATGTTCGCAACTACCTTGGATCGGTAACGTGACTTGCCCGCTTATCGGCTCGCAACGCCTTGAAGGACGCACGACGTAAAACCCCGTCGCGCGTCCAGGCGCGATACTCAATTTGTGCGACCAGGGTCGGCTTCACCCACACAACGCCCCTCGCCTGCGCTGCATCGACGGGCGTCTCAAAGGGCGAGGTTTCCTTTCGCAGCTTGCTCAGCTGCTGCCACAGGTCGCCTGCTACGCGGCGATTAAAGCCGGTTCCGACCCGGCCGGCGTAGATGAGCCGCTTCCCGTCGTAAAAACCAACCGCGAGCGCGCCGACAGCGTCCTTGACGGCATTCGAGTTGAGATAGCCCGCGACCACGAACTCGTCGGTTTGGATGCACTTCGCCTTGAGCCAATCGACGCCACGTCCCGAGCGGTAGGGTTTATCCAGGCGTTTCGAAATAATGCCCTCAAGGCCGAGCTTGCATGCTTCGGCAAGCATTGAAGCGCCGTTGCCCTGAACATGGTCGCTAAATCGCACCGGGCCCTTCTTGCGCCGTGGCAGCAAGCGCTTGAGCAGTGCCTTCCGATCCGCCAACGGCAAAGAGCGCGTGTCAGCGTCATTGAGGTAAAGAAGATCGAAGGCGAAGAACACCATGCGTCCGGAGCGCCTGGCTTTTAGGTCGCTAACCAGTTCGATAAAACTCGAAGCGCCGCGTTCATCTTCAACCACAACCTCGCCATCGACGATCGCCGAGGTGACCTGCAGCGTCAGTAGCGCTTTTGCCAGCCCGCCAAACTTCTCGGACCAGTCGAGCCCGCTACGGGTCAGCAGCTGGACTTTGCCGTTGTCGATGCGCGCTTGCAACCGGTAGCCGTCAAACTTGATTTCGTGCGCCCACTGCGCGCTCCCGGGTGGCTCGGCTGCGAGCGTTGCCAGGCATGGTTCGATGAACGCCGGCATCACTGCGCGCTTGTCGCCCGCCTTCCTCATCGGGCTTTACCGACAAGTTTCTTGATGGCAGCGCGAAGCGGCCGTTCCGCCGTCCGGTAATCTTTCCAAGCTGACGTCTTGGCGAGCAATTCAGGCACCGAATGCACGGTGAAGCGTGTCGGATCAAGGTCACTGCGCACCTGCGGCCAGGTCAGCGGCATGGATACGGTGGCGCCAGGGCGTGCACGCGGCGACAGCGGCGCCACCGCCGTGGCGACGCGATCGTTGCGCAGGTAGTCGAGGAATATTCGGCCGGCCCTCAGCGTCTTTGTCATCTTGATGAGATATTTTGACGGGGCGTCTTGCGCCATTTGCGCGCTGACGGCCTGGGCGAACATCTTCGCATCATCCCAGCCCAACCGGTCGTCAGCCATCACTTTGAGAGGCGCGACGACGTGCAGGCCCTTGCCGCCCGTAGTCTTGCAAAAAGGGATCAACCCAATGGTTTCCAGTCGCTCGCGCAATTCCTTGGCCGCTTCGACGACGGCGGTGAATGGCACATCCGGTGCCGGATCAAGATCGAAAATTAATCGTCCTGGTACGGCCGGTGCGAAGGGCGCGCAGTTCCATGGATGAAACTCCAGCGCCGCCAGCTGGCCCATCGCCACGAAGCCGTCGACGTTGTCGATTTGCAGATAGGGTTCGTGATCACCGCTGACTTTGACGGTGTTGACTAACCCGGATGTTCCGGACATGGCGTGGCGTTGAAAGAAATTCTGCCCCTCTATACCGTCCGGCGCGCGCAGCAGCGAGCACGGCCGGCCGCGCACATGTTCGATCATCCACGGCCCGACCGTGGCCAGATATTCGGCCAGCTGGCGTTTGGTCACGGCCTTCACCTCGCCGGCAGGCCAAAGAACCTTTTCGGGTTTTGAAATCGTGACGCCGAGCACGGCGCCACCATCGGCCTTGACCAACGTGATTTTGAGTTCGCCGCGCCGTCGCGGTTTTGCGCTTGCTGGTGGCGCGTCTTCAGTTGGGGTTGAGTACCAGACGTCATCGGGTTTTGCCGCCTTGCGCCGCATCAGCATGAACGGGCGCGGCCCCTGTCCGTTGCCCGCCGCGATCTGCGGCATGGTCCGCAGTGAGGCCACCGAACGGACTTTGCTTAAGACCTTGTCGTTGCTGCCGGGTTTGGCCCACTGGTCTTTGTGTTTGATTAGGAGCCAATTTGTGCGCTTACTTCCTGTGCGGTCGTGCTTCATTCGCACCAATACCCAGCTGCCTTTGAGTTTGTCGCCAGCTAGGTTGAACTTCAGTTCGCCCGCGCGGAGTGCTTGCGCCGCTGGCTTGTCGCCTAGCGGCGACCAGAAGCCCCGATCCCACAACATGACCGTACCGCCGCCGTATGCGCCTTTTGGAATCGTGCCTTCGAAATCGCCGTAGTCGAGCGGGTGGTCTTCGACCTCGACCGCGAGTCGTTTCTCGCCCGGATCGAGAGAAGGTCCGCGCGTAACCGCCCAAGACTTGAACACGCCATCGACTTCCAACCGCAAATCATAGTGCAAGCGGGTGGCATCATGTTTCTGAATCACAAATCGCGGGTATTGTGCCGGCCGGACGGCTATGTTGCCCTGCGGTTCGGCTGTTTTCTTGAAGTTACGCTTGGCATGGTAGACGGACAGCTTCTTGGCCATGGCTTATCTCAAGCTTTAGCGCGCGGGCGCTTTTGCTCCCGGTCGCTG
>JAYSVT010000016.1:0-2865 GCA_043718455.1 Hyphomicrobium sp. | reverse complement strand
CGCCCTTGACGCGCTCAGACGGCAAAGCGCGCGTCGCCGCTGATCTTGCAGCCGAGTTTGGACCCGTCGCTCTTGTCGGAGATGGCGTGACGGACGTTGCCGGGCAGAGCGGCGGGGCATTTGTCGTCGGTTTCGGCGGCGTTGTGCGGCGCGAGGCCGTCGTCAAAGGCGCCAACGCATTTATCGAAGGTCCGTCGCTTCTGGACGTATCGGCCCTCATCCTCAGCTAAAGCCGCTTCGATTGTCCCGTGACTACATCGGGTTCAACATGCGCGCGCGAATCGTCCCCGGTAAATCGCGGATATCTTCGAGAACCTTGTCCGCATTCTCAACCGTGCCGTCGGCGTCGAGAACCACGTAACCGATCGCTGCATCCGTTTGCAGAAATTGCGTGGCGATGTTGACGTTATGGCGCGCGAACACGTCGTTCAGCCGGCGCAGCTCCCCCGGCACGTTGTGATGCACCTGAATAAATCGGGTACCATTCGGGCGGGTCGGGAGCTGCACCTGCGGAAAGTTGACAGCACCTTGGGTCGTGCCAACATCGGAGAACTCGACCAGCTTTCGCGACACTTCCGCCCCGATGTTTTCCTGCGCCTCTTCCGTCGAGCCGCCAATGTGGGGAGTGAGGATGACGTTCGGAATACTCTGAAGCGGCGAAACAAAGGAATCCTTGTTTGACGCAGGCTCGACCGGAAAAACGTCAATCGCCGCACCTGCCAAGTGGCCCGAATTCAAATGCGCGGCCAACGCGTCGAGATCAACAACAGTGCCGCGCGCGTTGTTGATCAGGAACGAGCCAGGCTTCATGCGCGCCAGCTGATTGTCCCCGATCATGTTTTGGGTATCGGGCGTTTCCGGCACGTGCAACGATACGACGTCGGCGCGTGTCAACAAATCGCTGAGCGTGTCTGTTGGCTCGACATTGCCATGGCGCAGCTTATCGCGCAGGTCGAAATAGATGACGCGCATACCCATGGCTTCTGCGAGGTTGGAGAGCTGCGAGCCGATGTTGCCGTAGCCGACAATGCCGAGCGTCTTGCCGCGAATTTCGTGCGCGCCGTTTGCGTTCTTGTGCCATTGGCCATGATGGGCGCCAACAGACTTCGGGAAGATGCCGCGCATCAGCATGACGATCTCGGCAATCGTCAATTCGGCAACGCTCCGGGTGTTTGAAAACGGAGCGTTGAAAACCGGCACGCCTTTGCGATTAGCCGCGTCGAGCGCAACTTGATTGGTGCCGACTGAAAAACACCCAACCGCGATGAGGCTGTCCGTCGCCGCGATCACCTCTGGCGTTAGGTCCGTGCGCGAGCGAATGCCAAGAACGCGGACGTCCTGTAATGCTGCGATCAATTCCGACCCTTGCAGCGCTTTGGGCAAACGGACGACGTTGCTATAACCACTGGCCTCAAAAACGGCCGCCGCCGTATCGGAGATGCCTTCAAGCAAAAGGACTTTGATTTTGTCCTTGGGCATCGATGGATTGCGTATTTTCGTCATTTGAGAAATTGTACCGGGTTTGTTGAGCATCCAATGGGGCTTGCGCGAAGTCGCGCTCAAGATCAATTCTCCAAAAGGTCCTTGGACAAAAGGTGGGGTGCGTTTGCCCGCTAAATCACCTTTCCTGGGTTCAAAATGCCCTTGGGGTCGAGCGCTTTCTTGATCGCGCGCATCATGTCGAGTTCGATTTTGCTCTTGAACAACGTCAACTCCTCGCGCTTCAACTGTCCGATGCCGTGCTCGGCTGAAATCGAGCCGCTCATATCGGTAACGAGTGTGTGCACGGCGTGCGACATCGCGGGCCAATGTTCAAGGTACTTCGCGCGGTCCATGCCTATAGGCTGTGAAACGTTGTAGTGGATGTTTCCATCTCCAAAGTGTCCAAACGGAACGGGTCGCGCGCCAGGGCAAACGCTTTCGACAATAGGCGCGGCGCGCTCAAGGAACTCGGGGATACGCGCAACGGGCACGGAGATATCGTGCTTGATGCTGCCACCCGCCGGTTTTTGCGCTTCGGATAAACTCTCGCGCAGCTTCCAGAAATCTTTCGATTGCTGCAGTGATCCAGCGATCGCCGCGTCTAGGATAAACCCGTCTTCGCTTGCTTTGACGAGCAAGGCCTCAAGTTGTGCAGCTGCCCGCCCGCCATGTTCCCCGCTCGACAAGTCAAGCAGTGCGTACCAGGGATGGGCCGCGGCAAAGGGATCGCGGGTTCCGCTCATGTGCGACAGTACGAATTGCATGCCAAGGCGCGGCCAGAATTCAAACGCCGTCAGGCTCGCCCCCGCGTGCGCTTCGGCGAGGCGAAACAGGGCGAGCGCTGCCGCTGGATTTTCGAGCGCAACAACGGCCGTCGCTTGTTCCGCTGGTCGTGGCAACATTTTCAACGTCGCCGCTGTGATCACGCCGAGCGTGCCTTCGGAACCGATGAAAAGATCGCGCAAATCGTAGCCTGTGTTGTCCTTTTTCAGCGCGCGCAGACCGTTCCAGACGTCGCCGTTGGCGAGCACGACTTCAAGACCGAGCGCGAGATTGCGTGCGTTGCCGTAGGCGAGCACCGCCACGCCCCCGGCATTTGCGCCCAACACGCCGCCAATCTGGCAGCTGCCTTCGGAGGCTAAACTCAAAGGAAACAGCCGTCCGGCTTTCTCGGCAACGGCTTGTGCTTCGCTGAGTGTGACGCCGGCTTCGAGCGACATGGTGCCACCCGCCGCATCGACACTGCGAACCTTTTTCAATCGCGAAACCGAGAGCACGATTTCGTCGCCGCGCGCTGATGGAATTTGCCCGCCAACCAGCCCGGTGTTGCCCGCTTGCGGTACAACGGCAACGCCCTCCGCATTGGCCAGCGCCAGAATGCGC
>JAYSVT010000150.1:0-5632 GCA_043718455.1 Hyphomicrobium sp. | reverse complement strand
CTCCGCCATCTCGCCTCGCCCAACACGCCCACCCCACTTCCTTCTCCGGGCCGTCTATCCCCGGCACGTTCCTTGTCACGCGCAAACACACTAAAACGGGTTCCATGTCGGCTGCTGTGTAAAGCGCACGTAGCCAATGCTGGCGCCAACGCGTAGGCCAAGCCCGGTGCGAATAGGCGCCATGATGACGTCTCCGCCTTTCAAAACCGTCATGCCGACACCACCGACGAGAAACGCTGACCCATCGATGCCGCTATAGGTCCGAAACAGCGCGTCCTGATCCGTCAGCTTGTAAATGAGGAACATGGTACGCGTGCCAGACGCGCCGAAATCGGTGCCAAGTGACGGCCCGTGCCACCAGACTTTACGCGTTTCCGCACTCTTGCGCATAAAGAGCGTGCCGTCGCCAAATCTCAAGCCTGCGAGAAACGCGCCGCCGCCTTCGGTGCCAAGTACGTAGGCTGTTGGCCGCCCCGACGTTTTAAAGGCGTGTTCGATGACGCTCGCAAGATTGGTCGAAATCGTCCCGAAGAAGCCTTGCGTGGCATCGCGTATTTCGTCGACCGAGTAGCCGTCGCCATCTAATTCGGCCACCGCGTTTGGTGCGGGCATTTGCCCGGGCGGCGTGGCTGACTTTGGGGCAACGTAAGCATCATTCGGCGTGGTTTTCGCGTCCCACGGTTCAGCGTCCAATTTCGCAGACTTTCCGGGCTGGGCTTCGACCGGTTTGTCTGCTGGCTTTTCTTGAACTTTTTCTTGAGTTTTTTCTTGGGCTTTTTCTGCGGGCTTTCGCGCCGCCATCGCTTGCTTGTCGCCAGCGTCCACAAGCTTGGCGTCGAGCCGCGTCAGCATAAAGTCAGACTTGGTGCGCACCACGACCAGCAGCTCGCTGCTCAGCGCTTTGATCTCATCGAGTTCGGCGCAGTTTGGCTCCTTGCCGTCGGGCACGCGGCCCAGCCCATCGATTTTGAGCAACAGCTCGCTGCTTTTCGTGTCGAGATCTAGAAGTTGCTTATCGACGATTGCCTCAAGCGCCGCCGCTTCGTAGTCGCTGTCGCTCAGCCCTTTGGCAGCCTGGTAGCGGCGCATACGGTCTTGCAGTTTGGGTTGGGTCTCAAGGGCCGCCGCGCGCAGCGATGCGCCGGACTGATCGACCGCCGCCGCAAAATCAGCCGCAACGCATGCCGCAACTGCGGGTTGGTAAATGGCCGGGCACGTAAGCAGGGCCAGTACTGCGGCTATGACTGCTGGTCTCATTGACCCTGTCTCCATTCCAAAAAGCATCGTCTCAAAGTTCAGAATACCACGGTGCGGAAGGGCGGGGAAAACGCCGCCGAAAATAAATCGAGCCGTTAAACATGAATCATATCTGTGACGAAGGCTTGACGCTCGGCGATTTGACGCTCGGCGGTTTATCTGATGCTGATTTGGCATCCAAGCGCGCCATAAATCGCGGGCTATCGACGATGACGCGTGTGTGCTGGCCCTTGCCAATTGTTTCAACGCCATCGTGCGCTTCGAGGGCAAATGTGAGTTTGCGTCCATCGACTGCGGTCAGCGTTGCGTGCGCTGTGACCGTCAGGCCCTTGGGCGTCGCGGCAATGTGTTGAATATCGAGATGCGTGCCAAGGCTGATGTGATCGCGCGGCAAAAGCGACTCCACGCAGTCCACTGCCGCGCCTTCCATCAATGCGATCATCGATGGGCTGGCATACACTGGCGCACTCCCGCTGCCTGCGTGCGGCGCCATCAACGTGTCTGTCACCACTGCCGTCGCAGTGCCGGTCAGACCCGGTGTCAGCTTTGAAAGGTCGGCCATTGGTATACTCCTCAGCCTCTTGGGGATAGCCTTTGGTGCCTCTGCCAGCAAGTCTGTAAGCTAGGCGGGTTGCAAAATGCGCTTTCCGCCACCTGACATTCCCGGCGTAATCCGCTAGATAAGATCCTGAAATGGTTGGGAGCCAACGTAATTCAAATGTATTTCAGCCGCCGCACCTTTGTTGTTTTGGCCGGGCTCTGTCTGTTGCCGCTCGTCTCGGTGCTTGTCAGTGCGGCATTGGCGGCGCTGTTGGGTTGCGAGCTCAACGAGGGCGTCACAAACGTCTGCAGCGTCGCGGGAATCGACGTCGGTGGATTTCTCTCCGGATTGTTTGTCACGGGCTGGCTTGCCCTCATCACGCTGCCGCTGTTGATGTGCATCCTCGCGCTTTGGGCGCTGGTTGAATGGGGTTCATTGTGGCGCAAGCGCCGGCGCGATCGCAAATCGGCGATGAGCAGCGACGCTCAGGGATGACCGGCAAGGATGATTGGCGAATGAGCCGGTTATGGAGCTTGTCACCGTACACCGCCGCATTAGGTATCGTCGTCCTCACTGGCGTTGTTCTTCTGGCAATGGGCCGCGTTCCGATCTGCGCATGCGGCACCATCAAACTATGGCACGGCGTTGTCTTCAGTTCTGAGAACTCCCAACACATTAGCGACTGGTACACGTTCACTCATGTCCTGCACGGTGTTCTGTTCTATGTCTTGTTGTGGTGGCTGAAACCGGAGTGGAGCGTTAGTCAGCGTTTCGTTGCCGCCATCGCCATCGAATCTGCGTGGGAGATCGCAGAAAATACACCCTTCATCATTGATCGTTATCGTGCAGCGACGATTTCACTCGACTACTTTGGAGACAGCGTTCTGAATTCACTGTCCGACATCGTCGCTATGGCGTTTGGATTTGCACTCGCCGCCGTCATCCAGGTTTGGTCCAGTGTGGCTCTCATCATCGTTGTCGAAGCCGGACTGGCGTATGCCATTCGCGACAATCTCACGCTGAACATTTTGATGCTCATTCACCCGCTCGACGCCGTGAAGGCGTGGCAGGCAACAGCCAGCTGACTTTCAGTGTTTGGCAAAATCGACCAGCCCTGCGAGTGCGTTGCCAGTCGCGCCAATTTCGGCTTCGGCCGCAAGGCAGCTCTTGTCCATGATGATTTTGCACTGATTGGGGTCGGCTGCATTCACGCAGTTCTTGACGCCATTCCAAGCTTCGAACACGCTGGCGGCCGCAGCCTTGAAAGCTTCGAGCTCAGCGCCGGAGTAGGATTGTGACAGCCCATCCGCTTTCGCGGTCAGCTTCGAACCGTGACAGACTTCCAGCGCTCCCAAGGCTTGCCCATAGCGTTGGCCCGCATCCTTGGGTGTGAGTGGAGCGGCTGCATCTTCTGCAACGGCCGAATGCGATATGGCACACGCCATCATCATGGCCGCTGCCGTACGGATGAAGCGTCTCATGCGATATCCTTTTCCCGTGACTTGGCCCTTATCATGTCTTGCATCAAGACTAGCCCTAAGTGGCGCTACGTTGGGATCGCCACATTGGATTGGCAGACGAATCGAGACGCGTTTTCAACTCACGAAAAAAGCCGCATCAGCAGCGTCAGCACAATCGACAGGACAATCGACGTCGTGATGGGGAAGTAAAATTAGAAATTCCCGCTCTCACTCTCGGACTTGATGTCGCCCGGCAGGAGCGTGAGGTTCGCATTCCGCGCCTCGCCTCCTTGGTCCGGCCGCTGCTCGGCGACGTAGGCAATCGCCCCAAGGGTTAGCAGAATTATGGCAGCGGTGACGAGTAAGGTGCCCATTGAGCAAAACTAGCCGTCATGCGGGCCGTGTGCAACCCGCATGACGTGGCCTGACGAAATAATTATCAGTTCAACGCTTGCCGTCGCCGCCGTCACGCTGCCACTGCAGAAAGAGCACTGTGCAGAGTGCGGTGAGCACCATCGTGCCGAGAATATCGGGCCGGCGAATGAAGCTCATCCAGACTTCAAAACCGTTGAGCCATCCTCCGCGCGCCGTCAGCACATTGTTCAGAAGGAGGATAACCAGCGCCACAAGGGCCGTTACCCCTGTTGCTAGAAGCGCTTCCAGCATCCGCTTCGTAATGCGTGGAACGCTCATCGTATTGCGCCCGATTGCGAGTTGGGTCCGGTCCGACATATGAGAGCTCCTTTTGGTGCCGATGCAAGGGAGATTAATACCAGATTCGGACGCATCTGGGGCTCATTGCATTTTTTGTCGCCATTGCGATCGTGAAGCTGCGTTGCCGACGTGCAGGCGTCAAGTGACGTTGGCCATGCGCACGGTTCAGTTGCTGGCGCGCCGGATACGCCTCATGCGGCGTTCGGCAAGCGCCAGCCATCGTTTGCAACTTGGCAGTGAGAGTTCGCACGAAACCGCGATGCGCGGCCGGGCTGGCTTCTCTGATCTCGCTTCGCGCTGAGCCGATTGGACCGCCTTGAAATCTGGTGTTACGCCCGCGACGCTTTGTGGGTTGGCAGCAATATCGCGGGCCGCGCGCGCAATGAGATCGGCAGCCGTCATATTGGCCATGAAGGGATTGGCACCAATCGCTGTGGCGCCGAGAAGTTCAGATGCGCGTCTGTCGCCAGCGGACATCAACACGCGCACTGCGGCGCCCGGGCCGACAAGGAATGCGAGACGCAAATTTTGGTACGTCGCTTTCTGGCCTTGCGAAACGAGATAAGCGGCGTTCTGCTTGGTGTAGATTTCTGCCGCACGCCGCGCCAGCGGACGGTCTGTGCGCAAGGCTAGAATCTCGTCGGCCGGAAGCTTTTCCGTCTCCTTGGAAAATTCGGAGCGCGCGATCATCAGCCAAGTTGAGGCGATAAACTGATAGGGGCCGAGTGCCGTCGACCGCGGGTTCTTGGCGTTATCCAGGCCGCCGCTCTCGACCATCATCATGCGATCAAGAAAGACATCCATGGTCATCTCGGTCCCACTCGGCGTCTTGGCTGGATCTTCGGCGACTGCTGGCGTGAGAGGAGCGCTCAGCAGCACGAGCCACAGCGCTGCGGCTATGCAGCGGCTGGTGGTCTTACGGTGTCTCGCGCTACGCTGCTGCAACTCAATATTCCCAAACATAACCAGGCCCATCTGAAGTCGCATGACTTTGGTGCATGCGTCAAATCCTGAGGGCGCGTCTTACTGTTCATTGCCTCAATCTGCCGGGTTAACTGCTTTCAGCGCTCAACTGCCGCCTTTGCCCAAAACGCGCAGAAACAGAGCCGTCACAAATCCCCACACGGCGTTGATAAGCGCATAAACGGGAAAGCGTGACATGAAATCGGGCACCGGCAGACCCTTCAGCGGCGGCACGACGAAGATCGCCACGAGCGGGAGCGCGATAGCGCCGAGGACCGTCCAGCTGATCCAATAAGCAGCGCCGCGTGTGTTTTTCAACATAGCGGCGATCAAAATGGCCCAGAGCCCGCCCCAGAAGGCTTTTGAGACCAATGTTGGAACACCGAAGGGCGGCACGGGATCAAGCGACCACGCCGGAAATCCGGGTGGCAGAATGCCGCCTGCGTTCAAGGCCGCGACGGCGCACTGATGCCCCGCGATGACTGCAAGAAATCCAGCCACAAACGCGCACAGGTGAGTTTGCAACTGTGAGGGCGGCGGCATGTAACTCTCCTGATAAGATCTTCATCTCCGGCCAGCGTCCTGCCCAGGTTTTACCGGCGGCACTGTAACTCAGCATGTGTACGCACCTTAGCCTGTCATAAATGGCAAAGCCAATACACCGGACGGGTAAAAACCGCCGCTATGGGGCTTGAGA
>JAYSVT010000149.1:0-5643 GCA_043718455.1 Hyphomicrobium sp. | reverse complement strand
CCGCAGGCGGAATGTTTCGACCCCAAACTGTGAGCTCATTTTTTTCGCCTAAGCGTCCGGTATTAGATACAAGAGCGGACGCGTCCTTTTTCACGCCGGCATTCGAAACGCTAATTGCGTATCCGAGCGGCACGACTTAGCCGCTGAAATTTATCCATGCGTCCAGATATCGATTGCAATTGTCTTTCAACGCTGACCTAATCGCCTGCAATTTTTCAGGGTTCGAGTAGCTATGTTATCGCGGCAAAAGGACACGGATGCTACACCGAATCCGGTTTTGAAACCGAGTTCGGGAAAATTATCAAGAAGGCCTTAGCAGCAGGGACGTTAACCTACAGTTTCCATGCGCACGGCTTACGCGCGAAGGCCGCTAGCGATGATGAAGGAAGCGCACAAGATCGACTTGCGCACTCGACCTCAGCGCAGACCGCCACCTACATTCGTGGACGTAAGCCAACGTCCGTCGAGGCTCTGTAGCGATTAGTCCTTCGGAACCTTGACGACAATATTTCTCGATATGTAACTGACGTTTTGACCAAATCTCGGCGCCCCGCCCAAGCGTGCTATCACTTGCACAGAACCGTTGTCAATATGTCTTTCGACATAATCCGTTTGGCTAGTTGTGGCCATTGGTTTGCATCCCTAATATTTGTTGACATGAGCGATTAGCGAGTATACCTTGGCAACAAAGGAGGGTTTGATGATGGCCAACCAGATTTTTCGACGTGTCTCTTTCATTACCCTCGTCGCTTTTGCGTCGACATTACTATTCGGTGGTTGTGTCGCCGCGCTCAAGGAATCCTACTATCTCGCGGCCCACGATCCGGAAACCCAGTCCACTAACTACTTTCGCATCACCCTCAAGGGTGACTCGAGTCTGTCCTCAGCAAAATTCAGCGTGGGCTTCTACGACCGCAACGCGGTTGAACGACTGTTTGGCGAGACGGCTCTGGAACGCGAGTATTTGGCCACAAAGATCGAGTTATTCGGCCAAGACGGCAAACGCCTGCGCGATCTGGCCGCTCAGTTGGCGGCCGCGAATACGGCCGAAGAATCGCTCCGAAAAGAGCGGCTGAATCAGGCCAATTCCGCCCTATCGGAGCTGATCGGAAAATATCGCGTTCGCTTATCAAGCAAGGGCGAGTTGCTGCAACAATATGGCGTCGCGCTTGATCGCGCCAGCACGCTTCAGCGTGAAGGGGAGGCGTTTCTCAAGATTGGTTCATCCGATCTGATTCCCGCTTCGGCGCGCTTGCGCGAAGCCCAGGGATACCTTGAGGCGATCCGGGTCGCGGTGGATGGCCGGGTATTGGTGAGATTCTTTGATGGCGCCGGAAACGAAATCGATGTGACCAACAAGACGCAAGTCATTTTTGTCGCCAGCGATGCCAGCCGCTTTTTTGAAGCGCTGCGCCAGTTGGCTGAAAGCGAGGTCGCCTCGCAAGATATGTTAAAAATCGCCCTTGGCCCGCAAATCAAAGAGGCGCGCCGGCTTTCTGCGCGTGCGGCCTCATCCGACACCGAGGAATCCATTACCCAAGACAAGCTTAAAGCGATTCAAGCGGAACTGACCTCGGCGACGGCCATAGACTTGGTAAAGAAGGAGATTCTTCGTGCGGCATCCGCCGCATCGGGAGCCTCAATCGAATTTAAAACTGCGGACAATATTCGCGACTTTCTGCGCGGAGCGACCGAGCCATGAGTAACAAACTTGTCGCAGGGATAATCCTCGCCGCCATGATGATGGGCTGCGCGCAGTTACGTATCGCGGTCGACGTCTATCGTGGGCCCATCCCCGTGGCATGGGAGCAGGCCTGGCGCGTATCTACGGCAGCGGTGGCTGTTACGAGCGATGAAGCACGTCAGGCGCAACGAAGCGCCGTGCTTGGAGAAATCGACAGTAAGGTTACCGCTGCCCTCAAAAAAAAATTCGCCTCGGATAAAGAACTCCTAGATAAGGCACTGCTGGCTTGGCAGGGGGCGACGGCGCCGGAACTCACTAGTGGTGTCAAGCAAAGCGTAGAAATTGAATGGAATTCAGTTGACCAAGCAGCGCAGCGCCTAAACCAGGCTGCATCTACCCTGAAAGCGAATCTAAATGCCGACCCGACGCAACAAATCGGCACGGGCGTCTCGTCGGCCTACGCAAATTTTCGTTTGGCTCGGGAGCAACTCAATCAAGCATGGACGAACTTTGTGACAAAAATAAAGACGGCACTAACTGAGGTACTCAGTGTTGACACCGCCGTGCTCGGAGGTCTTGAAAACCATTTCGTGTCGCGCGCCATCGCCACAAGCGACACAGTAGAAGGCCGTCTCGTAGGCTCGCCCCTATTCGATCCGCGCATCCCTGCGCTGAGCCGCGCCGAACAAGATTGGGTGAGCTTCGGCGCCAACAGCTTCGACGCATTTTGGGGAACCTCACAATTCGTCGTGGTGCGTGAGGGGCTAGTGGTGTATCACCAAAAGAGCCTAGATTTTGATCCCACCTCCGCAGTCGGGGCGGGCTCGGCGCTGAGCCGTCTCGGGTTAAAAGTGGCGGCTGCGCAGGCGTCCGGCATAGTGCCGATGCCCAAGGCGGAAGGAAGCGACGCAGGCGACGCTACGGCAACGACAGCGCCGCTGTTCGATGCTGACGCGGTTGAGCAAAATCGTGTACTGCTGGAACGGCGGCGCAACGCACGCCACCAATTTTTACGCGCCATGGCAAGCCTGCTCGAGCGCTCGGAGATTCTGGGTGCAGCCTCGGATTCAATCAATAAAGAGCTGAATCGTGAAATTACATATTACCTAGGCCGGACAGCGAAAGAAGCAAGCGCCGCCGGCGCGACAGCAACTCAATAGGGAGATCGAGATGGCTACCAGGACTAAAACAGTGGCGTGCGAATTCAACGTGGGCGACCGGGTTGAACTCCAAGGTGAGTGTTTTGAAGTGGTCGCGAAAAGTGAATTGGGTGGCAGATGGACGTTACGCCTACGCGCTGACGACGGTCAAACATTTCCTGCTGACTGTTCCGCCGTCACGGCCTGCAGCCTGAGGTCAGCCGCCAACCTGCCAATGGCAACCCGCAGCCTTGCGTTCGGGGGGCGACCGGCGGGTCTACCGCCCAAACCCAATGGCCTAGCCGAAGTCATCAACACATTCGGTGACCCGAGTATGTTTGTGAACAACAAAAACACCTGGGAATCGATGAGTCTGGTTACGCGCGAGTTGCCGCAGCCGCTCGTCTATGCCTATGACACGAACCAAATGATTCGCCGGGTAAGGGCACACAAGCGCATAGCCGATCATTTGGTGACGACTTTGATGGAATGCCTCGCGCGTGGCGTTCCAAAAGATCGGCTTAAATACGGCGGCTGCTATCAATGGCGTTCCAAACGCGCCGGCGCGTCCTTAAGCACCCACACTTGGGGCATCGCCATTGACCTGGAGCCAAGCGAAAATCCAATGGGCAAGCGCTGGGAAGACGATGGCCAACACCTAGATCCCCGAATCGTCGAAATATTTGAAAACCAAGGCTGGTTTTGGGGAGAACGCTTTGCCGGGTCTGCAGATCCGATGCACTTCCAATGGGCAACCGGGTACTAGCGATTTAAACCACGGCCAGCGGGGAACGCATGGACGAAAGCAAGCACACGTATACCACGACTCCAAACCGAGGCTGGGCCTGGGTACTGCTACTCGGCATTCTAGCCGTTGGGTGTGTCAAACAGACTACTCCGGATACCTACGGCGGATCAACTAACGGGTTGTATCCGATCGCAGAGGATAAATTGACGTCAGGAAAATTGAAAAAAGACAAGATTGCGGAATTCGATCGCTTGCCCTGGGAATGGAAGTCATCCGTCGCGACCGTGCTGCGCGACCATATGCTAGGCGCCTCAATCGAGTCGAACAAAAATAGCGGACTTTCCGACGCCGCTCTCTATCAGCGCTACAACTACGTTGTTCAAGAGTTGAATGGGCAAAATGAAATTCTCGTTGCCACTTGGTCGTTCCCCGGTAAGTCGCCTCGCGATAAGGCCGACTTCGATGTCATATGTGGGCCAACCGGCGGGTTGGTATATTCGGGCGCAATACTTGAATATGGGGCAATGGTCAATTTTTGGCCGGAAGATCAAAAGCTTCCAGACACGACTACTTCGGCTGCAGCGACACCTCCTCCTATCCCACCACTTAATTCTAAGAACGCCTGTACGTCCGCATCTATTCAGGGAAGTCTCTCACTAGTAAAATCCGTTGGCGTTATGGACGCTCACAGCAAACATTTCATGCTGGCCCAGGGACCGGGAACTATGCGGCGCAAACCCAGGCCAAGTGGACGGGAAAACTCGTGAAGTACGCTGGGGAAATCATCGTGGATGTAAAGAACTGTACCTACCGTATCAATCAAGGAAGCGGGATCTATCAGCCGAATGCCGGCACGCGTGCTAGAACCTATGAACATCTCGAGAAAATCGCAAAGCTCTTTGAAGAAAAAGTTGGCGCCGCCCCGACTTCGTTGTGGAATACACAAGGAAGCCCTGGTGCCAACACATTTACATATTCAACCTCGCCGGTCGTCCCTGGTTGCACGCCAAGCCCGTAGACGGGCTGTCAGCGGGCGCGTTCTCCGATCAGGGACTTGCAATCGTTGGCCATGGAACGCATACGTGGAAGGAAATGGCAGACGGTCACCTTATTGAGCAGTACTTGGGGCAAACCGACGACTCAAAGATCTTATACCGTCAGCGATGAAGGGCGGTGTCTGAGTTTCAGAGAAGCAGGCAAGCCGATGGTGGATTTCTATCCCGAGACCGGGCGTTGGCGGCGGATGAAACCGAAATGGGTCGGTGGATTGGCCGCGCAGGCGTTTTTGAATTGGTACCAGGGACAGGCTGAAAGCAATAAGTGTTGCGTTTCGGTAAGTCGTGGGCGCGTATGGCGCGCCTCTATTCGTCGCGAGCGAAAATAACTTCTAAGTTGACGCGATTGGCGACCACCGGGGCGATAGTGGGCGCTGAGAATCAATATTTTAGCGCCGTCGGGCCGGTTACTTATGGTCTTTGAATGGCCGGTGTGCGACAGGAAGCGTGAGTTCGACCTGGTTCGCTCGAACGCACACTATTGACCGTCACGAGACCGTCGGCGCGAAAATATCACCGTGCGGCTTAAAATGTAATTCACGGACTTTGCACGTTCAGCCTTTCAATCGCTTAATCGAGGCGGCCTGCATCAGCATGTCTAACTGCGTTTCCAAGCGAATCACGCGCCCGGTTAGATCCTCGATCTTGGTCTGTTGTGTTTTCATCGCATCGGATTGGCGATTCACCTTATCTTCCAGCTTAATTATTGATGTTAGTGCGCCCCAAATCTTATCGGTGACGCCCATTAGCGTGCTTTCCGCGCGGGCTGCTGGTCGGCTTTGGCTTCCATCGCGGCAATGCGCTTATTGCTCGCAGCGATGAAGGCGAGCGCATCATCAATAAATCCGCCGGCACGATCAGCCGCACGTTTAGCCACGTCCGCCAGCGCGCCGAGCTCAGTACAAGCAGCTGTGGTTGGTGGAAGCGATCTTTCGCACCGCCAAGAGCCAGCTCGACACGCGCCCGATCTTCCACCAATGCGATGACACGATTCGTGGCCACGTGTTCTGCTCGTTC
>JAYSVT010000148.1:0-19316 GCA_043718455.1 Hyphomicrobium sp. | reverse complement strand
CCACAAGCAATTATCCGCCTGTCGCGGCGCTCTCAAGGCAAATTCAATTCGATTTGCAAAAATACGAGCGCCGATTGCCGCGCTCGGCATGCGCAAGGGCCCCGAAACCGGCTCATTTCGTCGGGGCACGCTCAACGTGCGTATTCCACTCATCGACGCCGTGTTCGCGCCGGGCGTCGTCGTGGGTGATGTCGGTGCCGATCCACTTGCGGCGCACTTCGTTGGCATGCGGCTCAGGATCGTAGACCGTGCCGACCGCTCCGAGTTCGGCGACGTTCAAGCGGCCGACTGCGCCAATGACCTGATAGGTGAAGACGACGATGCTGCGCTTCGTTCCTTCAAGTTGCTCCTGCGACTGGATCAATTCCAGCTGGGCGTTCAGAATATCGAGCAGCTGACGCTGACCGACTTTCTCTTCCTCGCGCACGCCGTTTAAAGCAGTCTGGTTCGCTTCGATCTGCGCCTTGTCGGATATCATCTGCGCTTTGGCGCCTTGCAGCTGGGCCCAGGCCTGGGCGACTTGGGCTTGGGCCAATGCGCGGTTCTGCTCGATTTCTTGAATGCGCGAGATGTGCGTGTGCTTGGCTGCTCGAACGCGGGCGTAGACTTCACCCGTTTCGTAAATAGGCACCCGGACAACACCACGAACCACGCCCGTCTCGGATTCATCGATCTGAGTGTTTTGATCAAAGCGCTCCGACCACGAGGCCTCGAGTTGTGCCTCAGGGAGCAATTCTCCCCGGATTAAATCAACCCTAAAGCGAGCAGCTTGCTCATTATACAGGGCAGCCACGACAACGGGATTCTCGCGCGAACTGATGCCAATCGCTTCGGCTAGGCTGCGCGGCAGAACCTTCGAACTCAAACTTGGCTCGCTCAATTTTTGAGGCGCATTGCCAACAACCTGCTCATAGCGGGCCCGGCTGGCCTTCAGATTTGCCCGGGCAAGATCTAACTGGCTTAACGCCTGCGCGCGCCGTGCTTCAGCCTGGGCCACATCGGTCCGCGTAACTTCACCAACAGCAAAGCGGTCTCGCGTCGCCTGCAACTCTTGATTCAAAAATTGCAGGCTGCTTTCACGCAGCCTAACGATCGCTTGATCTCTGACAACGTCGGCATAGGCCTCGACGGCATCTTGCAGAACTTCCTGCTCGGTTCTGCGCAGCGTCTCACGGCCAGCACGAACAGCTGCCTCCGCTTCATTCACGGCATTCGTTGAGCGAAAGCCTCGAAAAAGCGGCTGAACTAATTCAATCGAGTATCCGCGAGGATTGGTTTCACCAGAGGCGCCATTGCGATCAGGCCGGGTCTGAACGTTCTGATGACCAGCGTCGGCGCGAAGATCTATCTGCGGCCGGTAGTTCGACATCGCCTGCGCCACGCCTTCGTCCGTCGCCCGCAACCGCGCGCGCTCGGCGTCAAGCTGCGGATTATAGCGATACGCGGCCGCGAGCGCGTCGAGCAGGTTTTCAGACCGCGCAACACTCGGCGCAAACGCTAATACGGCACTGAGCAAGACAGGTACTGCGACCCGCTTTGCCAACACCGTCCAGCCTCGTCTCAGTCTGCCTGAAACCCCCAACGACATTTCGCAATCCGCTCTGTTGCCCGACTTAAAATCCTGCTGTCGAGCAGACCCCCAGTTCCTACGGACTTTCCCGACAATTTCGGGCTAGCTTGATTCTCTAGTTTTCTTGGCCCGCAAGAATCACCTGTCCACAGTATACTACGCTAACAAATCGTTAGGCCGCGAGTGCGCAGCAACATTACGCGCGGAATTGGCCATCGAGGGTGGCTGAATTCACACACGATTTCGCCAAAGGAGAGAGTGCGGGAACAGGCCCGAGTGACGTCTTATCTATTCTAAAATGTCTATTCCACGATGTCGGTCACATCGACGTCGCTATCATCCGCCTGAAAAGCTTGTCGGCGGCCATCCGCACGGGTGATGTCGATGCCGAACCAGTTCTCGCGGGCATCGAGCAAATTCTGTTCCGGGTCATAAATAGTCGTTGTGAGCAAAATGTCTTCCGCAGTTAACGTTCCCATCGCTGCCAGGAGCTGATAGCTAGCCACCACGACCTCGCGCCGCGAATTGGCGTGCTCGATCTGAGCGTCGAGATATTCCTGTTCGGCGTTCAAAACGTCGAGCAGCGTGCGCTGGCCAACCTTTTCCTCTTCGCGGGTCCCCTCAAGGGCGATGCGGTTTGCATCAACTTGGATCGCGTCCGATTTAAGCTTGGCCCGCTGGCCATTCAGGGCCGACCAGGCAGACGTCACTTGAGCCACTGTTTCGGTCCGCGCTTGTTCGATTTCCTGCACACGCGAGACTTGGGTATGTTTGGCTTGACGCACACGCGCGCGGATTTCCCCGCCATCATAAAGTGGAACGCTGACGCGTCCGCTGATGCTGGCCGAATCCTGCTGTTCGAATGCAGAGTTCGGATTTTCGCGGTGGCCATAGCTGGCCTCGAGATTGACTTCGGGCAGGAGTTCGCCCCGCACCTTATCGACGGCGAAGCGTGCCGCCTCTTCGCGGTAGAGCGCTGAGGCAAGGTTTGGGCTTTGACGCTCGGCAATGCCCCAAGCTTCTTCCAAAGATGTGGGCAAAAACTTGAGTTTCATGGGCGGCAGTCCCGTCCCGCCGGGAGCGTGCCCGATGACGCGCTCGTAGTCGGCTGCGGCCCGTTTCAGATCGGATTTGGAGAGATCGGCTGAAGCAACGGCGCGTGCGTGGCGTGCTTGCGCCTGAGCCACGTCGGTTTTGGTCACTTCCTTGACGCTGCGCCGCGTGTTTGCAGCTTCCAACTCTTGGGCCAGAACCGAAACGTTGCTATTGCGAATGCGCACGATCGACGCCGCGGTCACGACGTCCATGTAGGCCCTTACGGCCTCAAGTAGCACGGTACTCTCGACGAGCCTCAGGTTTTCCCGGCCGGCCTTGACCGTTGCTTCTGCTTCCGCGACGCCGTTTTGTGTTCGATATCCCTGGAACACCGGCTGGCGGACAGAGAGCGTATAGCC
Source organism: Hyphomicrobium sp. (assembly GCA_043718455.1). Lineage (GTDB taxonomy): Bacteria > Pseudomonadota > Alphaproteobacteria > Rhizobiales > Hyphomicrobiaceae > Hyphomicrobium_B. Next base: position 16,292 of record JAYSVT010000148.1, on the reverse strand, counting down.
CCAAGGGTTCGAATCCCCGGCTGTGGCGCTGCGCGGCTCGGAAGATGCGCGCTGATGGCCAATCTCAGCCGAACCCTCAACAATCGGGCGATAACCGCTTTCCGCGCGCGCAACATCTTCGTCGGTTGCCCGCAACTTGGCGCGTTCGGCATCGAGCTTGGGATTGCTGTGGTAGGCCGCGGCCAACGCTTCGCGCAGGCTTTCGGCTGAAACCGGCTGATGGGACACAAGCGCAATTAGGGCCGCGAAGGCCGCCGCATTGGTTTGCGCGCGCCTCTTTCGGCTCCTCAGCGATCGACGCGAAAACTCCACCATCATCAGCTTCCACAACCCTAAAAACCCGAGATATCTCAAGGTCCGGATTGGCTGCTGATTCGATAAACGAAAGGTAAATCCCGCCCGCCCGCGTTAACGTGTGGGCGCGTCCTCAGAACGCGAAGGCGGTTGGTTTCTCGAACCCCGGCAGGAGGAAACCGGAGGCTTCAAACGCAACGCGCTTCGTCAAGCCGCTTGCATTCTTCGTGATGATGACGGCTTGACCTAAGCGGCGCCCGCTCGCCTCTATCGCAACCAGCCTGCCGCCGGGCGCCAGCTGTTCTGTCAGGGCTTCTGGCATGCGTTCTGTGGCGCCTTCTACGACAATCACGTCGTATGGCGCCCCCGCTGCGTGCCCAGCCGCCAGCGCACCGGCAATCACATCAACAATCGCCGCTGGTTTGGAGGCAAGTTCAATCTGCGCGGTCCGCGCCAATCCGGCATCGCTTTCAAGCGCGGTAACATGGCCCGCGAGGCGCGCGAGCACGGCCGCCGAATATCCACTGAGACACCCCACGTCCAAAACTCTGTCGTTGGCGCCGATATTCCCGAGTTGCACAAGCCGCGCGAATATTCTGGGCGCCAAAAGCCCGCGCCCCCCGCCAAACGACAGTGCCTCGTCCATGTAAGCCAGAGATCTCTGCCCCTCCGGCACGAAGCGTTCGCGCGGGATGTCCTGCATGGCCGCCATGATGCGCCGGTCGGTCACGTCACTTGGACGCACCTGGCTTTCGACCATATTTTTGCGCTGGAGGGCACTGTCCGCCATTGTCTTAATCTCCCTTAAGTCCCCAGGTTTACGTGCCAAATCCCGGAGCTGCGGCGCATATATACGCAACCTGCGTCGTCAGGGCGACTGGATTGCCGTCGCGACCCCCGTATTTGCGGATTGTCTTTGCGCCTTGCCTTTGCCCCTATCAACATCTTGTAACCACTTCCATGACTATGTTAGACGGCCTGTCTGCCCCGGCCGAGTGATGAGCTTGACCGGTAATGACGAAAGCGCGCTTATCTAGGCGTGTTGAGTGAGGCCACGTGGCGGAGTGGTTACGTAGCGGACTGCAAATCCGCGCACCCCGGTTCAATTCCGGGCGTGGCCTCCAAATTTATCCAAGCCCGCAACGGCCGGATGAGACGAGACGATTTAAACCACTCGCCTTGAGCAGACAGTTCTGTTAATCGGAGCGCCTGTTCAAGTTCGACACGGTATTCCGCGGTAGCTCAGTGGTAGAGCGTTCGACTGTTAATCGAATGGTCGTAGGTTCGAATCCTACCCGCGGAGCCAGATTTCAAGTTCTCCGGCCTTTAAGTTTTTACGGCGCCAGCGCACGGCCCGCCTCAGCTGGCGGCTTGTCGTCCGGATCGTGCCAAGACTGCTGCTGGCCTGCCCCGCTATCGCGGCCGTAGATGTCGGGCCGGAATTCAACATGCCCGTCGCCGGGTTCAGCCCAGGCCGTGATGTAGGCAAAATATACCGGCAGCGGACGCGTCAACGTCAAGTCGAGTGCTTGCCCGCCCGACAGAACCTCTTTCACCCGGCCGGGCTGTTCCCAGCCCTGTTCGTAGCGCGCGATCCATTCGGCGAGCTGGAAAACTTCCTGCACACGCACGCAGCCGGCGCTGAAATTACGCGTGCGCTGCTCGAATAGCTTCTTCATCGGCGTATCGTGCATATAAACGCCGTGCTCGTTTTGCATGTCGATGCGCACCAGACCGAGCGCGTTCTTGTCGCCTGGGTCCTGTTTGAACTTGAAATTCGCCACCTGCGGGGCACGCCAATCCACCTGCCGCGGATCGAGTTCCGGGCCGTTGTAGCCGTCGTACACGCGGATAATTTCGTTCTCAAGATACTCCGGTTCTTTTTGCAGCTTGGGCACCAGATCGAGCTGGGCGACGCTATCGGGCACGCGCCAGAATGGGAAGAAGTTGAGCGCTTTGATTGTTGCGCGCACATCGGGCGTTTGCCGTTCCGTGCGGCCAACAATGACCCGGTGGCGCAACTGCACTTCGTGACGTTCGACCGCTTCAAGCTGGAATGCCGGCACGTTGACCAAGACGTAGCGGTCTTCGATACCATTCATCAATCCGCGCAGCCGCTCGAAATTGAGCTTCAGCTGCGCGAGGCGGTCGGTGGCCGCAATATTGAGAATGGGATAGACGGATTGCTCAATACGTCCCGTTGGGCGAATGCCGTTGCGCTGTTGAAACCGGCGCACGCCTGCTTCGAGTTCTGAATCAAACGCATCGTTATCGTAGTACTGGCCTTTGGCCGGCATATCGCCGGATGCACGCAAACGTTTGCGTAGCGCCGGTACGCGCGAATCGCTATCGCCTTCGCGCATCATGCGGCCTGCGGGCACGAGCGGCCACCCGCCACTGGCGACGATTTTTTCATAGCGTTCGATGGCCGCCGACATAGCGTCGAGCATCACGTCGCTGCGCCAAGGGGTCGAGTCGGGTCTGATGTCGTTCAGTGCCTCGGCCTTGCGCTCGACCGGCGCGGTGTTGGTCTTGCGCCCGTCCCCGCCGCCCGGCATGCCGTCTAACCAGTTCTGGGCATGGACCAATCCCGACGCATTCGGTCCAGCCAGCAGAGCAGCGGCTACCAGTGCAATTTGCGCTGTGCGGCGCAACTGCCGCCAGGTCAATCGAAGCAGATTATCGGATCTCATCCCTGTCGCCCGGCCCACACTGTCAACGATCCTCACTGTTTTATTCTTCATGTCCCTGCATCTTCATGTCCCTGCCCCGCGAGCAGTGCGACGCAGCGCTAAGGCCTACATCTGCCGATGCATATGGCCAAACGGTGTCCGTTTAACAGCCCCCCGAATAGCTAGCTATACGTTGAAAGGCACAGCAGTGTTGCAGTTCTGCTTCCCATGCCCCATTGGCAGGGCCTGATTGTTCCAGTGCCGGTCCGTTGTGCGGCGTTGTGACCGGCCTCAACGCGCTCCTTAGGCAAAATGATCGTAGCCACTGCTGCCGAAATGCATGGCTTGCCCCGACGCAGCCAACAGCGTCACCCCACCGCCACGTTCAAGTCTTCCGATTTCGGTGATTTGAATGGGGACCGCTGGCGCGCCACTGCGCAACAACTCAAGCCGCTCCGGAGGAACCGCAAACAAAATCTCATAGTCGTCGCCCCCTGCCACGATCTGTTCAGCAAAAGAAGGCTCCGCTTCGATCATGTGCCGGGCTGATGGTGATAGCGGAAGTACCTCAAATCTGATTTTCACACCGGCCCGGGCAGCGGCGGCCATGCGGCCCAGATCCTTGAGAAGCCCATCAGAAATATCGAGTGACGCCGATGCCGCCGAATGCAAGAGCGGCCTCAATGCAAGGCGCGGGTTCGGCCTTAAATACCGGCCAGACAGAAACGCGCGATCTCCGCTTGTCACCTCGCGGCTCAACAAGGCCGCGTCACGATGCAAGGCGAGCCCGAGTGCGGCATCGCCAAGCGTGCCCGTCACAAAAAGATGATCACCCGCTTTGGCTGTTGTGCGCTGAACCATGCGCCCGTGCGGCACACTTCCAAACGCCGTGATCGCAATCGACAAAGTCCCGCTCGATTGATCTGTATCGCCGCCAATAAGTTGGCAGCCGAACTCTGATTGCGCAGCTTTGAGTCCATCCGCAAAGCGTTGCATCCAGGCCCGCTCCGGCGCCTCTGGAAACGCCAGCGCCATCGTATAAGCGAGCGGGCGCGCGCCTTTGGCTGCAAGGTCCGAGACGTTAACGGCCAGCGCTTTCCAGGCAATGTCATCGGCGCGATCGGTCGCAAAAAAGTGCACGCCAGCGCGGACTGGATCAGTAGTGATCACAACGTCCGTCCCCGGCTCCGGCGAGATCAGAGCCGCATCATCCATCAGCCCGAACGCACCCGGCGCGCCTGCAGCCAATGGCGCAAGATATGTTTGGATCAGGTCAGTTTCGGTTTTTACGCGATCTGTCACGGCATCCAATCCAGAACTCGCCAAACGCTAATCGCCTAAGCCGTGCCGCGCTTGGCTTCGAATTCCTTGGGCCTCACCTTGCGCGCAATTTTATCGAGCACACCATTGACGACGCGCGGCTCGTCTTCCGAGAAAAAAAAGTGCGCGACGTTGATGTATTCGTTGATGACGACCCGGGCTGGCACATCCGCGCGCTCAAAGAGCTCGGCGACGCCCGCGCGCAGAATTGCCCTCAAAATGCTATCGACGCGCACAAGCCGCCAACCTGTAGCAAGCTGATCGTCGACCAGCGGATCGATGTCGCGCTGACGGCGCAAAACGCCCTTCAGAATATCAGCAAAGAACAAGCGATCCGTTTTCTTCGAGGCGATATCCGTCTCCTCATCGTCCGGGCCGCGCTGAACATCGAAGCGTTCGCGCATGAACTCGGCGATGACCTCGTTAAGATCGGTGCCGGCGAGATCCATTTGATAAAGCGCTTGCACGGCCGCCAGCCGCGCCGCTGTACGTGCGCTAATCAGGTCTGTGTCGGGTTGCTCCGGCACGTTCATGCCGTTTGTCCCGCCGTGTGTCCCCAGAACGCGCGCTTCAACTCGATAAGTCTCAAGCACGCCCGCGCGGCGTCTCCGCCTTTGCCTTTTGAGCCGCCCTCGGCGCGCGCAATCGCTTGGCGCTCGCTCTCAACAGTCAAAATACCGTTGCCAACGGGCACGTCCAGGCGCATCGCAATATCCATCAGCCAATGATTGGCATTGTTGCAGACGATATCATAGTGTGCCGTCTCGCCACGTATGACGCATCCTAACGCAATCGCGCCATCGAACGACGTCCGCCCTGCGGCTCGCGCGGCCGCTGCGGCACCAAGAACTTGCGGAATTTCGAGCGCACCCGGAACCGGCAGGCGCGTATACGTTGCGCCCCGTGCCGTCAGCTCGGCAATCGCCCCCTCGACCAGCATATCGGAGATTGCCTCGTAGAAGCGCGCTTCGATGATGAGCACGTGTGCGCGAATATGCGGCTCGGCTTTGGCGCCCGCAGCACCTGTCTCGTTTGTCTTCACAGCCATTCACATCACTCGATAATGCGGGTGCCAATGACCCTGAGCCCAAACGCTTCGAGGCCGACATAAACATACCCGGCCGACGATGTCAGAAGTTCCATGTCTCTCACGCCGAGGTCGGCGAGGATTTGCGAACCGACACCAATCTCGACTTGGCGGCGATTGCGCGCTGATTCATGCGCCCCTTGCGGCTGCTGCTGGCGCTCGACCCAATCCGACACAGACTTGGGTCTCAGATCGCGGATGAGCACGATGACGCCGCGCCCCTCCTTCTCGATAGCACGCATGGACCGCGCCACGATGGAATCGCTGTCGGCAGCCGCCCCAATGCCTAGAACGTCGCCAAAGACGTTGACAGCATGCACGCGCACGAGCACCGGCGCGGCGCCTGAAATCTTGCCCTTCACCAGCGCAATGTGTTCGGCTGGCTCCGCCGTCGTCTCATAGACATGCAGATCGAACTCACCTGCGATCGACGTATCGACCACAGTCTTGGCGACGTGCCTGACGATACGCTCTTTCTTCAACCGGTAGGCGATCAGATCCTCAATCGCCCCAATCTTCAAGGCGTGCTTTTTCGCAAACGGCACCAGATTTGGCATGCGCGCCATGGTGCCGTCGTCGTTCATGATTTCGCAAATGACGGCAGCTGGATTGAGGCCCGCCAGCCGCGCGAGATCGACGGAGGCTTCAGTGTGCCCGGCACGCACGAGCACGCCGCCCTCGCGCGCAACGAGCGGAAATACGTGCCCCGGCGAAACAATGTCGCTGGCGCCTTTACTTGCGTCAATCGCCGTCGAAATCGTGCGCGACCTGTCAAAAGCCGAGATGCCGGTTGTGATGCCTTCGCGCGCCTCAATCGACTGCGTGAAAGCCGTGCTCCGCCCCGTTCCGGCGCGGGCCTGCGATTGCAGTCGCAGTTCATTGGCGCGGGTCTGCGTCAGTGTCAGACAGATTAGTCCACGGCCATGCTTGGCCATGAAGTTAATGGCGTCAGGCGTCGCCATTTGCGCCGGGATAACGAGATCGCCCTCGTTCTCGCGATCTTCCGCATCAACGAGCACAACCATGCGCCCGTTTTGCATCTCTTCGACGATCTCTTCGACCGGCGAGAGAACGGTAGACGGCTTCGTGCTCGCGGCAATTTTCGGCAGGCCCTTGCTCACGGGCGGAACTCCAAAAGGCGCGCCACGTAGCGCGCGAAGACATCGGCTTCAAGATTGATCAGGTCGCCAGGGGTTTTGGCCCCCCACGCCGTCACCGTCAAGGTATGAGGAATGACATTAACCCCAAAGCGGGTGCCAGACACCTCATTGACCGTGAATGACGTGCCATCGAGCGCGACTGAACCTTTAGGCGCTATATAACGCGCTAAGTGCTCCGGCGCCTCGAACAGAAAGCGGCGGCTCTCGCCGTCTTCGGTAATTGAGACGATGCGCGCGACCCCGTCAACATGGCCCGAGACGATATGTCCGCCGAGTTCGTCACCCGCTTTTAACGCGCGTTCGAGGTTGACTTTACGTCCCGGCGCCCAATCCTTGAGCGTCGTCTTGGAAATCGTTTCATTCGACACATCGACCGTAAAGCGCGCACCTTTTGGAGCGGCTGCGATGGACGTTGCCGTCAAGCAAACTCCATCGCAGGAAATCGACGCCCCTATCGGGATTGACACTGCAGGATAGCGCGTCGCAATCGTAAATTGTCCGCCAGATTTGACGATGACTTCGCCGACGTCTGTAATGAGCCCGGTGAACATGCTCAGCCTTCCTTCTTTTCTGCTACGCGGCGCAAGCGCCACAGCCTATCATGACCAATTTGTCTGTTCGCGACTATCGCGAGTGGAAACGAACCAAGCCAGCGCTGCGCGAGCGTTAACGGTTCCTGCGCCCCAGCTCCCTCGCCTGCGACGTAGAGGGCGACTTCATCAACGAGCGACGCCTCCGCGAACGCGCGCCACATCGCAGGCCCGCCCTCCACCAGAAGCCGCGTCATGCCGCGCGCGACCAGTTCTTCCATCACGGCCGGAAGCCAAAGCTTGCCGCCGACTTGATTGACTTCCACCACCTCGGCACCGTTGGCTTCAATGGCTTTCCGGCGCCCGGCGTCAACGCCTGATGCCGTCACAACAAGTGTGGGAACACGCGCCGCCCCCGTTATCACAAGCGACTTCAACGGAACATCGAGTGTCCGCGACAGCACCACGCGCAACGGCGAACGCGCCTTCAGCCCGGGCAACCGGCACGTCAATTCGGGATTGTCGGCAACGACCGTGCCGGAGCCCACGAGAATCGCGTCGGCTTGAGCTCTCAAAAGATGCCCGTGCGCGCGTGCTTCCGGCGATGTCACGAACAGCGGCTTACCGCCTTGACCGCGCGGCACATCGCCTTTTGCATCGAGCGCGAGTTTCAGCGTCACGAACGGGCGCCGCTCCGTCACGCGCACGATGTGGCCACGAGTGACCCAGCGTGCTTCACGCGCGCCAACGCCGCGCACCACTTCGATACCGGCCGCTCGCAACTTATCAAGGCCACGCCCTGCAACACGCGGATCAGGATCTTCAATTCCAACGACGACGCGCTTGAAACCTGCGGCGATTATCGCCTCCGCGCAGGGGCCCGTTTTGCCATGATGCGAGCACGGCTCCAGCGTTACGTAGATCGTGGCGCCTTTAGTTCGCACGCCCGCTTCAGTAATTGCGATGGCCTCTGCGTGCGGCCGCCCACCTGATGCCGTCACGCCGCGCGCGATCACTTCGCCCGTTGCCTCGTCAGCAATAACAGCACCGACAGACGGATTAGGCGCAGTTTGCCCAAGACCGCGCCGCGCCATGGTGAGCGCAATTGCCATCATGTGGGTGTCGAAGAATTTCTGATCTGACATCATCGGAACTGCGAGCGTGCGGCCGCCCCCGGATTCCCTCCCCCCTCGCGGGGGAGGGTTAGGGAGGGGGGGAGCGAAGACCAGCGATCATTTGGGAGCCACCCCCACCCCAACCCTCCCCCATCAAGGGGGAGGGAGGAAGCACGAGACGCTGCATCTTGAACCGTTGCGACCTTCATCCGAACATTGCTCTAAATTTTTTTGGCTGCGGCTTCATCATCCTCTGCGGAGAACTCTTCCCCGCCCCGCCGCTCTGTCACGTCGGAGGCTATTTCTCGCACAACGGCCTGGAAATCCGAGGCATCACGAAAATCTCGGTAAACGGAGGCAAAGCGTACATAAGCCACAGGGTCGAGGTCGCGCAAGGCGGCCATCACCAATTCACCAATGTCCGAGGTCGATATCTCGGTTTCGCCAGAGCTTTCAAGCTGGCGCACCAGTCCCGTCACAAGCCGCTCGATGCGTTCGGGCTCGATGGGCCGCTTGCGCAACGCGACCTCAATGGAACGGGAAAGCTTATCGCGATTGAACGGCACCTTGCGGCCTGACTTCTTGACAACGACGAGATCGCGCAACTGCACTCGTTCGAACGTTGTAAAGCGGCCGCTGCAATCGGAGCATACGCGGCGGCGCCGGATGGCGGAATTCTCGTCCGACGGGCGGCTGTCCTTCACTTGGCTATTTTCGCTTCCGCAGAACGGGCAGCGCATATTCGAGGCTCCAAACTAAAAAAGACGCCGGGGAATCGGCCCCAGCGCCTTTGATGCTAAACCAATTCGACAACCGCGCCGAGTGGCGAAACTGTTTCCACCCGTGTTCCCGGCCGGAATGACGCGATAGCGTCATGCAGAGCCGGGATCTTTATCGGGCGCAGTTTTGCTTAGTAATCGACAGGTAAAGATCCCGTGTCTGCGGCGCGTCATGTTAGGCATGCCGCGCCTCGCACGGGAACGCGGGTAGTAGGTGCTGCCCGCATTCCCCACACAATGATCAAGCGTAAATCGGGAACTTGGCACAGAGCGAAATCGCCTTAGCTTTGACCGTTGCTTCGACGGCGCCGTTGCCAGCTTCGCCGTTCTTCGCCAAGCCATCCAAGACTTCCGCGATGAGGCGGCCGATTTCCTGAAATTCGGCAACGCCGAAACCGCGCGTTGTGCCCGCCGGCGAACCCAATCGAACGCCCGACGTCACCATCGGCTTTTCTGGGTCGAACGGAATGCCGTTTTTGTTGCAGGTGATGTTGGCGCGGCCCATGGCCTTTTCGGCCAGCGTGCCCGTCAACTTCTTCGGGCGCAGATCAACGAGAATCAAGTGGCTGTCGGTGCCGCCCGAGACGAGCGCGAAGCCGTTCTGCACAAGCACTTCGCCCATGGCACGGGCATTATCCATCACGTTCTTGATGTAGACCTTGAAGTCCGGCTTCAAGGCTTCGCCGAACGCCACGGCCTTGGCCGCAATGACGTGCATCAGCGGGCCGCCCTGGATGCCGGGGAAGATTGCAGAGTTGAACTTCTTGGCCAGATCTTCGTCATTGGTCAGGATCATGCCGCCGCGCGGACCGCGCAACGTCTTGTGCGTGGTAGTCGTGGCCACGTGGCAATGCGGGAATGGGTTCGGGTACATACCGGCTGCAACGAGACCGGCAACGTGCGCCATATCGACCAGGAAGTACGCGCCAATTTCATCAGCGATCCTGCGGAACGCCGCAAAATCGATCTTACGCGGATAGGCCGAGCCTCCGGCAATGATGAGCTTCGGTTTGTGCTCGCGCGCAAGCTTGGCCACCTCGTCCATATCGATGAGGTGCGTATCCGGCTTCACCATGTAGTGCACGGGCTTGAACCACTTGCCCGACTGATTGACGGGCGCGCCATGGGTCAAGTGACCGCCTGCCGCGAGCGACAGCCCCATGATCGTGTCGCCGGGCGTGAGCAGCGCGTTGAACACGCCCTGGTTGGCTTGGCTACCGGAATTCGGCTGCACGTTGGCAAAGCCGCAACCAAAGAGTTGCTTGGCGCGGTCGATTGCGAGTTGTTCTGCGATATCGACGTACTGGCAGCCGCCATAGTAGCGCTTTCCCGGATAGCCTTCTGCGTACTTGTTGGTCAATACCGAACCCGCTGCATCGAGCACGGCCTGCGAGACGATGTTCTCCGAAGCGATAAGTTCGATCTCGTGCTGCTGGCGGCCGAATTCTTTTTGGATGGCGCTGAAGACTTCAGGATCGGTTTCCGACAGGTGTGATTTGAAGAAGCGCGAAAGCTGGGTGTTGGCGGCGGCCGGTGCGGTCGACATGGGCGATCCCTCTGGTTCGGGTGGTTTTTTTGATAGCTTATCAGGGCCATGGGCGCGCGAACACCCGGCAATAACCTCTAACGATAGTAGAAGCGGGCCGAATTTGCCTCAATACCCAATGGGGTAGGCACCCCGCGTAAAAACGGCGCGGAGATCCTGCGGGGTCAGACCCCTTACAATTACTCCGCCGCCTGCTTCAGCGTGGCCTCAAGGGTCAGCGGGCACTGCGACCAGAGCTCCGACATCGCCGCAACGAGGCGGTTCATGTCGTCGTCGGTGTGCTGCGGAGATGGCGTCAAACGCAAGCGCTCGGTGCCGCGCGGCACAGTCGGGTAGTTGATCGGCTGCACATAGATGCCGTGCGCATTCAACAGCACGTCGGAGAGTGCCTTGCAGCGCACCGGATCGGCCACCAATATCGGCACGATGTGGCTCGGCCCCGAGATGACCGGAAGGTCGGCGGCCATGAGACGGCGTTTCAGTGTGCGCGCACGTTCCTGGTGTCGCTCGCGCTCAACCGTGCTCGATTTCAAATGCCGGATTGACGCCAAAGCACCAGCGGCAATAACGGGTGCCAGCGACGTTGTAAAAATGAACCCTGGCGCATACGAGCGCACGGCATCGCAAAGTGTGCGCGACGCGGCGATGTATCCGCCCATGACGCCAAAGCCCTTGGCCAGCGTGCCGTTGATAACATCGACGCGATCCATAACACCATCGCGTTCGGCGATGCCGCCGCCGCGCGGGCCGTACATGCCAACGGCGTGTACTTCATCAAGATAGGTCAGCGCATTGTATTTCTTCGCGAGGTCGCAAATCGCTGCAATGTTCGCAACATGCCCGTCCATCGAGTAAACGCTCTCGAAGGCAATGATCTTCGGCGTATCGAGAGGAACACTTTTCAACTTGGCTTCGAGATCGCCAAGGTCGTTGTGCAAGAAGATCTGCTTCGGGCCGCGGCCATTTCGAATGCCGGCGATCATCGAGGCGTGATTTTTTTCGTCCGAGAACACGACGCAACCCGGCAGCAGCTGTACAAGAGTTGATAGCGCCGCCTCGTTGGCAACATAGGCCGACGTGAACAAAAGCGCGCCTTCCTTGCCGTGGAGATCGGCCAGCTCGGCTTCAAGTTCGACGTGATAATGCGTGGTGCCGGAAATATTGCGGGTGCCGCCGGAACCGGCGCCGACGCGATCGATGGCTTCATGCATCGCGGCGATCACGTCTGGGTGCTGACCCATTCCGAGGTAATCGTTAGAGCACCAGACCGTAATTGGCCGGCTGGCAGCGGATTGCACGAAATCGGCCTTAGGATAGGCTCCGCGGTGACGCCTCAGATCGGCGAACACCCGATAGCGGCCTTCACGCTTCACCGCCTCTAGGGCGTCATTCAACTTCTGCTGGTAATTCATGAAGCGGTGTACACTCCCGAAGACTCTCTCGAAGCATTTATCTCTCGGGGTCGATCCCGATCAAAGCGTTGTTTCGTCGCGCGCGGCCACCCCGCAAGGACTTGGCACTTCTCGTCGCGGCGTCAGGCAATTTCGAGGCAAACATTTTTGAGGCGAAGTTGACGTATTCAGCGGGCGCAATCGTTGCTCGAAATCAATGTCTAGCCAGACAACGCCCGCAAGACTCGATTATTCCCTTGCAAAGCGCCCTGCCCACCAGAAACACCCCATAAAATCAATTACTTGATTACAGAAACTAACGCTCGCGTCCGATAGCGCACTCGCATTGGGGCCTGGGCAGCTTGGGGCATACTGATCCCCAAGCCGCGTACCCTGGCTGGCAATTAGATTACTGCAATGCCGCAGAACCGGGAATTCCCGGCTTGGCTGGCGAGCATCCGGCTGCCAAAACCCGTGCCTATTTCTTAGCGTCGGCCACCGTTACGACTTTTTCACGCTGGGCTTCGAGGCCAGCCATCAGTTCACCCATTTCCTTGGCCGGTACACCGAGCTGATAAAACGTCTCTTTGCATTCGTGCAGGATGATATCGAATTCATTAGACGTAATGGAAAGGTGCGCATGGGCCGTTTTCATGTCGCGGCCGATATAGACCTTGGGTCCGCCCGTGTTTTCGATAACCCATGTTGCGAGAATGAGCTTGAAGGCTGCGCGTTCATCAAGATCGTGCACAGCTTTCAGAGCCGGGTTCTTATTCAGCGTCGCGTTCTTGTAGATATTGTCTACGAGGTGATCGGCTGCGGCTGCAACGGCTTTATAGCCGCCAATCCGCTCATACAAAGGCTTTTCTTCGGCGGCCGTTGCCGGCAATGCCAGGGCAAATGCGCAGGCTGCGACAACCGACATGAGCTTGAGTGCTGGAGATTTCGTTGCGAGTTTCATTTCTAGACGCTCCCAGTTGCCATCGTTTTTATTATTTACGTTAAACTTATCGTTTCGCCGTCTGCGCATTGATCGATTTGCACGGCGACTGAGCTGCACGGCGCTGCGAATTCGGGGCTCGCACCGGTCCATCCGGCGAGCCAACAAAAGGTCATGATCGGCAATTAACTTGCGTCCAATTCGATAGCGCACGATACAACTGCGCGCCACGATGAACTGAACGGCACACACGAAATTCGTCGCTGCAGTGCGAGATGCAGCGACGCAACGGCGTCTGGATAGAATAAATGATCCGGCTATAAGCGTGTTTATTCGGCCGCGTCCGAAAGACAATCGCTGCCAAGCCGTCCGATCAGGGCCATGAGATCGCTACGCAAATTTAAGATTTCGGGTTCGGACATACCAAGTCGGCAGGCCACAAAAAGCCGTGCATCAAGGACAGCGGACTTCAAATTATTTCCTTGCTGTGTCAGCGTGATTCGAACCTCGCGCTCGTCGTCAGTGCCGCGCTTCCGGTTCACGAGCCCCATGCTCTCAAGCCGCTTTATCAACGGGGTGAGCGTGCCTGAATCGAGGAAAAGTTTTTGTCCAATTTCCGAAACAGTCACATCCTCGCGTTCCCACAAGACCAGTAAAACAAGGTATTGCGGATACGTCAGCCCGATGGGTTCCAACTTCTCGCGATAGGTTTTGGTGATGGCACGCGTCGCAGCGTACAGAGCGAAGCAAAGCTGGTTATCAAGCCGCAATAGATCGGCGGGCGTGTTGATCGGGCCAGTTGTGTTATGGGTCGTCACTAAGTTATTTCCCTTGGGCAACGCGATTGGCAAGCGTGAGAGTAATCACGCAACAACGCACTGCGTCTGATGTCCGCCCGTAAGACATACAGTCGCATTATGCCGATATCAAATAAGGCAAGCTACTGCCGCCGGCCGGCACCGCCCTGCCACGACGTTTACCAATCTCAGTAGTTGGCAGCCACCGCACCGATACCATCGCGCTGGTAAAGGTCGCGCCGGAACTGCACGACACCATCGGAGGTTGCCCAGGCGGTGACATAAACGAAGTGCAGAGGCACCGGCTTCTTCAGCCGCACATCGAGCCGCTTGCCGGATTGCTTCATCTCTTCGACCCGGTCGTCACTCCAGTCGCCGTTGCCCGCGAGCAACCAGGCGGCGAGGTGTTCGATATTGTGCACGCGCACACACCCAGAACTTGCCGAGCGGAAGTTGCGGCCGAAAATGGTCTCAGACGGAGTGTCGTGCATGTAAACCGAGTGGGCGCTGTCGAAGTTGATCTTCAGAAAGCCCATCGGGTTATCTTTGCCCGGTTGCTGGCTGTAGGTGTAGGTGCCGGGCGAAACCTTGTTCCAATCGATCTTTTCGGGATCAACTTTTTTGCCCGAGCCGCTGTAGGCATCAATGTGGAACTTGTGGAGCACGTTCTGCCCCTTTTTCTGCATCTCGCGCCCGCGCGGGATCAGGTCTTCCGCTTCTACGGTTGGCGGCATGCGCCACATCGGATTGAAGTTGAGATCGGTAATCGCGGAGCGCAGTAGCGGCGTCGGCCGGTCTATCTTGCCAACGACGCCCGCGTAACGCGCAACGATTTGCCCATTTTCGACCGCTTCGATATGGGCTGATGGAATGTTCACCATCACATACTTTTTGCTCGTCGAACCGGCGAGTCCTTGCAGGCGGCCGAGGTTCGTCTTCAACTGCTTTAAGCGGGCGGCTGCCGGAACGTTGAGCGCCGCAATCGTGCGTTTATCGACAATGCCCGTCGGCGTTAAACCATTCGAGGCCTGGAAACGCTTGACCGCCTTTTCGAGATCGAGATCGAACGAGACCGAGCCGTCATTTTCATCTTTATAGTCGCCAGAAATGGTGAGCCGCGTGCGCAGTAGAGCGACGGCTGGATCCTTGATGCCTGCCTGCAGCTGGGTCTCTGGAACCGGCGCCCAGCCGCCTTGCGCCACGATGTCAGAATAGAATTTGATCGCCGCCTTGGTCGGTTCGACGTTGGATTTTGACAGCGTGGCAAAGCCCTTCGGCGGGTTCGCTTCCCACTCGCGAATGAACTCGCGGTCGTAGGTGGAACTGGAGCCTGGCAATTGGCCCGGCTGTCCGAATTGGAAAAAGGCCGTGTGATCCTGAGCCAGAGCGCTGGCCGGCATGAAAAGGGCCGGCGCGGCGACAACGGCGCCCGCTACAAGAGCCGCGATGTGTCCAAAGGCTTTGCGGCGCAATTCGGAAGCAATCGTCATCATGATCGTGCGCAATCTTTCCTGGCATAAAGTATCAACCGTTTTGGGCCGCACGCGAAACTAAAGAGATCCCGAGGGTTCTAGAGCTCCGCGAAAACCCTTAACCAAAGGTTGCCATCGCATCAAAAGTTATTGAGGTGTGCTCCCCAGCCCACCGGGTCGTGCCAGAATGTATAGGATTGCTCGGCCGCGCCTGCGAGCCCCAAGCGCGCCTTAAGCCCGAAATTTGCTGCACCGCGTTCAGCGGGCAACAGTCAACCGCCACCCGGCAAACGCGCAAAAATGCGAGAGGCCATCCGGTTTCCCGGATGGCTTTCGCATCGACCCCCATCGAAACTGCCTGCCAGCAGCCTTATTTGGAACCAGTACTGAGTGGAGCCAGTACTGATTGCCAGCCTTTACAGCCTGTAGCGGATCTGGTCGGACCAAAAGCGCTCCAGACGCACAAGTGCCTTATTCAAGCTCTTGAAGTCATCGCCCGAGATTTCGCCGACGGCCTGAACCGAACCAAGCTGGCGGTGATAGAGTTTGTGCACGATATCGCATGCGGCCATGCCCTTATCGGTCAGGCTGACGCGTACCGAGCGGCGATCGGTATCGGAACGCTTGTAGTGAATATAGCCCATATCGACGAGCTTTTTGAGGTTGTAGGAAACGTTCGACCCCAAATAATAGCCGCGCGACTTTAATTCGCCGGCCGTCAATTCGCTGTCACCGATGTTGTAGAGCAGCAGCGCTTGCACGCTGTTCAACTCGGCTTCGCCCTGACGGTCGAACTCGTCCTTGATCACGTCGAGAAGAAGACGATGGAGCCGCTCGATCAGGCGCAGAGCCTGAAGATATTCGGTGCGGAACGTTTCGTCCTGTGCTGGCGCTTTCTGGCGCGCCACGTCCAATGCAATACTCATGACCCTGCCTCTTACCTGTTTTGACGTCTTGTCCCGATTATTCCGGGTTGCCCAACAGATACCGCAGATGAATAAAGAGCGACTAAATAGATATAGTAAAAGAATAGTAACGGGGGGTCAAAAACACGGACTATTAAGCTCGATTGACCCCATTTTGCTGGTCTGGGCAATAAACAGCAAAGAGATTGCATAAAGTTTTATGCAATTCGCCTGACCGAGAGCTAAAGGGGCCAGCCGTCAAGAACGCGCGGCCTGCATCTCCT
>JAYSVT010000147.1:0-19318 GCA_043718455.1 Hyphomicrobium sp. | reverse complement strand
GGAGAGTTCACGATGTACATATTGGCCGCAGACGCCAGCTCGATGATCGCCGGATTTTTGGCTGAAGCCAGCCAGATGCTCTCGCCCGACTGGTGGCGCACGCACGCCGTTGCCCTGTTCAACATCCTTATGATCGACCTGACGCTGGCGGGCGATAACGCCATCGTCGTTGGCATGGCCGCTTCACGCGTACATAAAGACATGCGCGCTAAGGTGATCTTCTGGGGCATCACGGGTGCCGTCGTTCTGCGCATTCTGTTTTCGAGCGTCGCTCAGCAGATGCTGCAAATTATCGGCCTCACCCTCGCAGGCGGCTTACTGCTCCTGTTCGTGTGCTGGAAAATGTACCGGCAGATTGCGGACGGGGAAGTGCAATCGATTGACGAGATCGAACAGAACCTTGCTTCAAATAAAGTGACGGGCAGCGAAGCGACGTTCTGGTCGGCATTGTGGACGATTATTCTCGCAGACCTTTCAATGTCGCTCGATAACGTTCTCGCCGTTGCCGGTGCTGCCGGTGAATCAACGCTTGTCCTCGTCATCGGTCTCGCCTTTGCAATTATCCTGATGGCTGTGGCGTCGAGCTACATCGCCAGGCTGCTGCAATCCTATCCGTGGATCGCCTGGGTCGGCCTGATCATCATTCTCTTCGTCGCCGTCGATATGATCTATCGCGACAGCCACCATATCGCCTGCGCCGCTTATGGAGTTGGCTGCTCGGAGACGATTTTGGAGGGCATCAAACACCGGTGGAGTATGGGATGGGGCGGCGGCTGAGATGGCAGCTAAAAAGGACGCAACCGTATTCATCGATGGCGAAGCTGGCACCACCGGCCTCCAGATCCGCGAACGTCTCGCCGGATTGAAGGGCATCGCTCTGAAAAGTATCGACACGAACTTGCGCAAGGATCCCGCCGCGCGCAAAGCCTTGATGCGCGACGTTGATCTCGTTGTCCTTTGCCTGCCGGACGACGCCGCCAAAGAAGCTGTGGCGCTTGCCGATGAACTCGGCAGCGAAGCCCCAAAAATCGTCGATGCCTCGACCGCGCATCGCGTGTCACGGGGTTGGGTTTATGGCTTCGCCGAACTCGACCACGAACAGGCGGATAAAATCCGCAAAGCTCCGCGCGTCGCTAATCCCGGATGCTACCCGACAGGCGCGATTGCCTTGATCCGCCCGCTCGTGGACGCTGGCATTGTGCCCGCTGACTTGGCCATCACGGTAAACGCCGTTTCCGGTTATTCGGGCGGCGGCAAAAGCATGATTGGATCCTACGAGGTGGCGAAGACGGCGCCATCGTTCGAACTCTATGGGCTAGGCCTCGAACACAAGCACGTGCCCGAGTTGATGGCTTACGGTCGCCTCGAACGCCGCCCGATTTTCGTGCCGAGCGTTGGCAATTTCAAACAAGGCATGCTTGTTTCCGTGCCCCTGCACCTCGATGAACTGATGGGCAAGCCTACAATCAAGGTTATCGAAATGGCACTCTCGAAGCATTATTCGGGCTCGGACAACGTGCGCGTCGTGACCAATGCCGCAAGCCTAACCCGGCTCGAAGCAGAAGCGCTGAACGATACGGACAAACTTGAACTCTTTGTCTTCGGCAAAGACGCTCTCAATCATGCCGTCCTCGTTGCTCGCTTAGATAACCTCGGCAAAGGCGCGGCAGGCGCCGCCGTGCAGAACCTACAGCTGATGCTGGGTCTTGCTTAAGGGACGAGCGCGCGCCGCGTAGCGTGCAAATGCCAAACCGCAAGCGCCATGACGATGGCCGCGCCGCCCTGATGCGTCAGCCCAAGGCCCAACGGTACGTGCGCGAGAAGTGTCCAAATACCGAGCAAAGCCTGGACGACAACGGCAGCTGCCAGAACGAGCGCTGATGTCCACACACGACTGCCTGTTGGAGCAGCAAAGACAAACCACGCCTGAACCGCTGACGCGAGCAGAAGGGCATACGCCGTTAACCTGTGATTGAACTGCGTCGCTGCGTGGCTCTCAAACAGGCTGAGGAGTCCGCGATTCCCCATCCAGTAGTCCGGCGGAATGAATTGACCATTCATCGAAGGCCACGTGTTGTAGACGAGACCAGCCTTCAATCCGGCAACGAACGCGCCAAGCGCAACTTGCGCAAAAACAAGCCCCACCAAAATTGCAGCTAGCCTCCGGACGCGCGGCGCCACGGCCTCGCGCGGAAAGCCGAAGCGATGACCGCGCTCTTCAAGCGCCAGCCACACAAGGAGCGAAAGGATCGCAAACGCCACGGAGAGATGCAGCGCGAGCCGGTACTGGCTGACATCGACGCGCTCGGAAAGACCCGAGCTCACCATGTACCAGCCGATCGCCCCTTGCATCCCGCCAAGGCCCAAGAGACCAACAAGCTTTGGTGCAAGTCCCGCTCTGATACGCCCCCTCCACCAAAAGACAGCCAGCGGCAAAGCAAACACAAGACCGATCAGGCGGCCGAGAAACCGGTGACCCCACTCCCACCAGAAGATGAATTTGAAATCGGCAAGCGCCATGCCTTTGTTGACGAGGGCGTACTCGGGGATCAGTTTGTATTTCTCAAAAACAGCCTGCCAGTCGGCGTCATTCAAGGGCGGAATAACGCCAAGGATCGGCTTCCATTCGGTGATTGAGAGCCCGCTATCGGTCAGCCGTGTCGCCCCGCCGGCAACAATCATGACAAACACGAGCGCCGCAGAAAACCAAAGCCACGCTTCAACGCTGCGGTTTCCGTTTGCACTCAGGGTGTCCATGACGCCGCTCTTCCGCCTGCCGCCGCCCTGCAAGGACAAGCGCTGTTCCACCGCGCCGCATTGCGCTGCCCCTATTACTCAGCCAGAGATACTGGGCCAGAAGGGGCGAGGCAATGCGCCGATCAGGCGCGGAGGGCGATGCCCTCGTCAGGATCTACCCCCTTGTCAGGACTATAATGACCCAGCGCACACGCAAGCTCATCGGCACCGTCGCTCTCATCGCCATGATCACGGTCTACGCATTTATTGCGCTTGGCGTTGCCGTGGTCCTACAGGTGAGCAACACCAGCAAGATCGGCGAACTGGCCTTTTATGTGATTGCAGGATTGCTCTGGGTGCTGCCCGCTGGCGTTCTCGTCAAATGGATGCAGAAGCCAGGCGATTAGATCTGCCGGTCAGTTGCCAGCAGCGGGCTGCTTGGCGGCAGACGGCTTCAAGCGCCGCGCGGCGTTCCACAGGGCAAATGGCGCACCAGACAACAGCACTTTGACGTAGCGCGCATCTTGGAAATCGCCGTTCAACGAAAGCCGCGGCAGGGCCGCCATGCTGTCCTTGTGGCTGGTATGCAGCAACCCTTTTCGCGTTGTGACGGCCGTTGCTAGCCCCAGATCGCGCACAATCTCGAATTCCCGCTCGCCCGCGCTCATCTCGCATCCATACGGGTAACTGAAGTGCCGGCACGGCTTGCCGAACTCGGCCGTGATTCGCTCCACGCTTTCAGCGATCTCCCGCCGTGCCATGTCGTCCGGCAGTTTGGCTAAGGCAAAATGCGCGTTGGTGTGTGCGCCGATCGATACCAAGGGATCTCGGCTAAAGGCCCGGAGCTCATCCCAGTTCATGATGAGCGTGGCGCAGAGTTGTGAGGGATCGAAATTTGCGTCGCGCGCTAAGCGGTGCGTCACGGCACGGGCCCGGTCTTCGGGCATCTGGCGCAACCACCAATAAATCTCGTGGAAGCCCGCGTCTTTTTCAGCGGCGGTCGCCAGATTGAAGGTGCGCCGCGTGCCATTCATTTCCAGCGTCACCGACGGCATAGAACGCAGCGCTTCTTCCAGCGTCAGCCACCACAAATCACCGCGTCCCTCGGCAAAATCGGTCGGAACATAGATTGTGAAGGGTATCCCGAATTTCTTGAACACGGGGTAAGCGTAGTCGCGATTGTCCTTGTAGCCGTCATCGAGTGTGAATGCAGCAAAGGGCTTTTGCCCGGCCCCACCCTTGATGCGATCAGGGACATCGTCCATGGCTATGCAGTCAAATCCGGAATCGAGAACTTGCCGGATCACCGCCTCTAGAAATTGGGGCGTGATCTTGAGGATACCGTTAGGTTCGAAGTCACGGGGCCCTTCCGGCACAACGTGATGCAGCATGAAAATGACGCCGTTGCCGCTGAAATAGGGCGCAGCAAGCCCGTCCGCGCCCGAATAGTGCAGGGCAGACAAAGCGGCTTTCAGAAATTTTGTCGTCCGGCGGCTCATTTCAATCGTTCTTTACTGCTTCGCAAACGGCAATAGCGACCGGCTTCAGCCGGTTCGAACTTCCGATCCGGATTTTTTAGTGGCCCGAATAATGCGTTGGTTCGAAACAGGTGCTGGTCCTTTGCGATCGACGCGGATTACATCAATGTCGGTAACTTCAAAGCCAAGAAATGTACCGGACGGATCCTGCAGGACGGATGTGCGCTTTTTGGGATCGGTAACAAGGACGCCTGCGTCGAAGCGCCCCTGGATCGCCTCGAATAACACGCGGGCTTCTTCCGTTTGACCGGCGACGACGATGTAGTCATAAGCTTCGTCAAGCGCGTCGAGCACAAGATTCAATTGATCCGGATCAACATCGACGCCATCGAGCGGTGCGCCGCATGCGATGAAATGCACCGGACTCTGGGGCAGCTTTTGGACGACGTCATCAAAGCCAACTGCTCCCGTTAGTAGTTCGGTCAAACCTTGGGCTGCAGTAACGCCAGCCGTCGCCGCGATGCCTTGGCCTGACGGGCTCCAATCAATGAGGATGACGTGGCTGCCGCCATCCGCCAAACCTTTTGCGATATCGATTGCCTCTTGGCTGGCGTCAATGATCATCGTTTCCCCCGCAACCATGGCGCGGTGCCCGCCTTCTTTCGGAGCAGCGCGTTTGATGCGTTCGACGACGCTGGCGATTGAAGTCTCGACTCCTGTTGCACTTTCGGTCTCCACCGCAACATCGGCCTTGGCAGGATCGGCCTTCGCTGACTTCGCGGCCAGAACAGGTTCAGCTTTCTTATTGGCAGGCCGGGCATTCAGGCTTGGCTCAACGAGCGTGCGGCCGCCGCTGCGGGCGCCCGTAAAGAGCGCGCGCGTAATGGTCCAGAACGTGCCAAACAAGAGCGATGCGAAAGAAATGAGTGCCGCGTTCTGGCCCTTCTTGGGAGAGATGGGCAAGCTTGCAGCCTGCGCTTTAGAAATGATCTTGGCTTCTACGGGTTGAGCGCGCGCATCCTGCCGCTTGCGGTTGGCTTCAACTTGCGCCTGGAGGTTTTCCAACTCGGTTTTCTTCGCTTTGACGCTTGCCTCGAGCTCCTGAAGTTTGGCTTCTTCAGGAGCGTTCTTGACCACCTTGGTCTTCAACTCGTCGAGGCTTTTTTTGATCGATTCTTCCCGGCCTTGCGCAATTTTCGCTTCCTTGTCGAGACTGTCGACAATCTTCGCGATTTCTCCGGTGAGCTGGCGCTTTAGTCCGGCGAGGTCGCCATTGAGCTGGCGCATGCGCGGGTGTCCCGGCAGAAGCGACGCGGAGAGTTCCGAGATTTGCCGCTCGAGGCGCACGCGTTGCTGAACCAAATTCTGGATCAGCGGCGATTTCTGAACGTCTGGCGTTGCGTCAGCCGACCCGAGTTTCATCATTTCCCGGGCCGACTTAGCGCGCGCATCAGATTCTCCGCGTGCCGCCTTGGCCTTGGTCAATTCGCCATTGAGTTCGGACATCTGCTGTTCGTTCATGCCGATATTCTGGTTGCCGCCTTTGAAACTGTCGATCTGGCCGCGATAGCGCTGCACTTCTGTTTCAGCGGCCGCAACTTCCGGCGTCAATTTCTCGATCTTGCCTTTGAGAACTTTTTGTTGGTCATCGATTTCGGTAACGACAGCCGAGGCAAGTGAGTTGCGATAGGTTTCGGAGATCTTGTTCGCAATATCTGCGGCAAGAGCCGGGTCGATCGAGGTCACACGCACGCCGATGAAGCGGCTTTCTTTGGCGGAATACACTTCCGTCTGTTTAAATAGTGCGCCGAGAACGCGGTCGCGTTCCGATTCGCCTGGTCGCGAACCACCGATGCCGATAAGGCGCATCAGTGTGTCGGCAAAATCGACCGAGCCAATTTTGCTGTTGAACTCGCGCTTCTCATTCAGATTCATTTCATCCGCTATTTTGGCCATCAAGTCCGGCGATTGAAGAGCGCGAACATGTGTATTGATGGCTTCCTTGTCCATCTTCGTCGTCACGATATCGGTGCTAGTGCCGCTGGATTTCGGGTCTGAGAAGGCGCTGGACGAACCTTTGGCCTCAATCTGAATTTCAGCCTGACTCTGATATTTCGGCGCTACCATCAACATCGCGCCATAGGTCAAGCCGCCGAGTAGCGCGCTCCACAGCAATAGTTTCGGCACACTCTTTTTTAGAGCTGAGAATACCGAACTCATTTCAATATCGTCGGGAGAGGCGGCGTGTCGTCCGGTCATGGCTCAACTCGGCTAGGGGATTAAGCGTTGATTCGGAAGTAAACGGCGACGGCGGTTAGCAACTCATTAATCGTATCAGAAAAAAACACATGATCAGATTTTCTTAACCCAACCGCCCTAGGATGCCCTTGAGTTGGTCTTTCCAGTTGGGATGTTAGTTGTCATGTCTGTACGCTTAAAGTTCGTTGCCGTTGGCTCCGCAGTCCTTCTCAGTGGATGCGCACATCTTACAGGTGACGTGTTCTCGGGCGATATGATGTCCGGCGCTGATGCCGTAACCGTCGCCGATGCCGAGGGCTCCTTCAAGGACGGACCGCCGGTTGCCACAGCTGACGGCTACCCCGTTCCTTCCACTTCCGCCGAAGCTTTGCCTCCTGTCGAACAGGTTGCCTGGGGCGAACCGGCCAATCCGCCCCACGACCTTCGCGGACCACACGCCGTCGCCGACACGGACGGGCCGTATTTGCTCGATAGCGGCGATCGATTGCGCATTTTTGTCTATGGCCAGCCGAATCTTTCGCGCCTCTATATCGTCGATCACGATGGCAAGATCGCAGTGCCATTGATCGGCGAGATTTCGGCCCGCGGTAAGACAACGCGCGAACTCCAGGGCATGATCCGCGCGCGTCTTGGCGCCGAGTTCGTGAAGGACCCGCAGGTCACCGTCGACGTTCAGCAAAACCGCCCGTTCTTCATCCTGGGCGAAGTGAAAAACGCTGGTCAATTCCCCTATGTCTCGGGAATGACGATCGAAACGGCCATCGCAATTGCCGGCGGGTACACCGAACGCGCCAGCACACGCAAGTACCGCATTACACGCCGCATCAATGGTTTAGTCGAACAAATTGAAGCCCCCGGCGACTATGTTGTCAAGGCAGGCGACACCGTTCACGTGTTCGAAAGGTTCTTCTGAGAGCGAAGGGTTACTTCGCTTGAACATCAGCCGGGGCCCCTTTCATGCGTATTCTTCACTGCTTGCGAGCGCCCGTCGGCGGCTTGTTCCGCCATGTCCTCGATCTTGCGTCCGAGCAGGCGGCACGCGGTCACGACGTCGGTATACTGGCGGACAGTAACACCGCCGACCGGCTGACAGGGCCAAAGTTCGCCGCGATCGAATCCGCCATGAATCTCGGAGTTTCGCGCGTTCCGATGGGCCGCCAGCCCGGTTTCGGCGATTTTAGAGCGTACAGAAGCGTTCTTGAGCACGCGCGCCAGCTCAATCTCGATGTGTTGCATGGCCACGGCGCGAAGGGCGGTGCTTATGCGCGCTTGGCGGCGCGATCCCTCAAGAAAGAGGGCCAAACGGCGCGTGCCTTTTATACCCCGCATGGCGGCTCGTTGAATTTCAAGCCCGGTACATTTGAAAGCCGGCTTTTCTTAAGGATCGAAGGACTTCTGGAAGGTCATACAGATGGTCTGATTTTCGAGAGCGCCTTTGCGGCGCGGGTCTACCGCCAACGCGTCAATGCCACTGGTGCACCCGAACGGGTGATCCCAAACGGTCTCCAGCCGGAGGACTTTGCCGCGCTTCCTGCCAGTCCGGACGGCACAGATTTCCTATTCATTGGCGAACTCAGACCTATCAAAGGCATCGGGTATCTGCTCGACGCTCTGGCAGCACTGAATGCCAAAAGGCGCGTGACGGCGACAATTGTCGGCTCAGGTCCTAATGACGACGAATTAAAACAGAAGTCGGCCGCACTGGGACTATGCGAAGTTGTGAGGTTCACAGGTGCTTTGCCAGCGCGGGAAGCGTTACGCCTCGGCCGCATCATGGTTGTACCATCGCTTGCAGAAAGCTTCCCTTACGTTGTATTGGAGGCGGCTGCGGCTGGATTACCCCTCATTTCGACGTCCGTCGGCGGAATACCAGAAATTGTCGCCGGAACGGATACTCAGCTCGTTCCACCCGGCGATGCCGACGCACTTAGCACCGCCATGCTTGATGCCCTCATCAACACTCACGCCGCCGCCGCACGAGCCAACCGGCTCAGAGAAAATGTTTCGTCCAAGTTCACGGTTGCGGGCATGACGACTGGCGTCCTAGACTTTTACGCGTTAACTCTTGGTTAACCCTATGGGTTCAATGCGCAGCCTTACGACTGGCCGTTAACCGCTCTTGGCACGGACAGTGCTTGCTGTACCCTATCTTCGCTATATAGAAACCGTTGCGAGTTGGTACAGTATGTCCGCGTCCATGAAAGCCGCCAGTTCTCCCAAAGTTGTCCAGCAGGGCGCCGCTGAGCCGATCGCATTTCGTGTGGTTACACCACGGCTTGCCGATAGCGGTCTTGCCGGCAGAACGAGCAGCATTTCCCCCGTCGTGGTACGTGGCTGCGTGCGGCTCGCCGATTTCCTGGTTGTCACGCTGCTCGGTCTTGCCATTGCCGCGATGTACATCGACGAAGCATATGTCGCCTCCAACCCGCGTTATCTCGCTGCCATTTTCATGACTGGTTTTGTAACAGTCGGCGTCTTCGAACTTCTCCGCCTCTATGAATTACGCAGTTTCTCGTCCTTCGTGAAGAAAACGCCGCGCGTGATCTTCGGCTGGAGCATTGCATTTGCCGTGCTCGTCGTTGGTCTTTTCCTCCTCAAGATCGGC
Organism: Hyphomicrobium sp.; assembly: GCA_043718455.1. GTDB lineage: Bacteria > Pseudomonadota > Alphaproteobacteria > Rhizobiales > Hyphomicrobiaceae > Hyphomicrobium_B. The sequence continues at coordinate 10,240 of JAYSVT010000147.1, read as the reverse complement.
GCCGAAGTATCTCGATTCTGGCTATCGACGTGGTACCTCGCCGGCGCCGCCGCATTTGCCGGTGAACGCATGGTGCTCGGTTGGCTGATGCGCAGTTGGGCCAAAAGCGGACGCCTCTATCAACGCGCTGTGATCTACGGGGCAAGCACCGTGACGGAAGAGCTGATCGCTCAATTGGAAGCCGATAGCGACCAAATCGTGAGAATTGCTGGTATTTTCGATGACCGCGATGATGACCGCGCGCCCCGTGCAATTTTGGGCTACCCTCGTCTTGGCGGTCTCGACGATCTCATTGGCATGAGCCGCACAACGCGCATTGACCTCGTAATGGTGGCGTTGCCGCTCGCTGCCGAGAGCCGTCTGACGGCCGTCGTAAAGCGGTTGTCTGTGCTGCCCGCCGACATCAAAATGCCGGCACGCGCCACAACGCTACGCTTTTCGCCCCGCACCTATTCGCATGTCGGCTCAGTCGCCATGATCGATCTCTACGACCGGCCGCTCGCCGATTGGGGTACAATTTCCAAGTGGCTGTTCGACAAAGTCGTCGGCGCCATTGCTCTTGTGCTTCTTGCTCCGGTCATGGCCGCCGTCGCGCTGGCCGTTAAACTCGACAGCCGCGGTCCGGTGCTGTTCCGCCAGAAGCGCTACGGCTTCAACAACGAACTCATCGAAGTTTTCAAATTCCGCTCGATGTACACCGACCGATGCGACGCGACGGCTGTCAAGCTCGTGACCAAGGGCGATCCCCGCGTCACGCGCGCCGGCCGCATCATCCGCAAGACCAGCCTCGACGAGTTGCCACAGCTTTTTAATGTCTTGCTCGGCGATCTGTCGCTCGTTGGCCCGCGCCCGCACGCGGTCCAGGCCAAAGCCGGAACCCAGCTCTATGACGAAGTCGTTGATGGTTACTTTGCCCGTCACAAAGTGAAACCCGGCATCACCGGCTGGGCGCAGATTAACGGCTGGCGCGGGGAAACCGACACCGAGGAAAAAATCCTTAAGCGCGTTGAGCACGATCTCTATTACATCGAGAACTGGAGCGTGTTCTTCGACTGCTACATTCTCCTGAAAACGCCAGGTTCTTTGCTTAAAACCGAGAACGCCTACTAAGTCCGAACTAGGCCCGGTCCTTGCAATTGCTCTAGGGGAAACCCGAGCAACAAGATCAAGGCCGTCATGTTGGGACATTTCGTAAACACGCTTGCCCGTAACGGGGCCGCATTCGGCGGACGGAACTTCGTCCACAACGTTACCCTCGGCCTCGTGTGGCTCGCCATGGCGACAAGTGGTTTTGTATTCACAGAGCCCGCCCCAACCGACATCCTGGCCCTCGGCCTGATCGTCATCCTCCCTGTCGTTGGTCTCTTCCGCCCGTCGCCGCTGCTGGCAATTCTGATGTTGCTGTTTGCCGGCGTCGCAGCGTCGGGTCTCGTTTCGGCGACACTTGCCAACGATACAGGCAAGGCCGTCTCACATACGCTTGTTTCACTTTTTCTCGCGGGCGCCGCGTTCACGTTCGCGGGCTTCATCGCGGTAAAGCCTGTTGCTCACCTGCGGATAATCTTCAATGGTTTGACGGTAGCAGCCGTGATGGTCGCGACAATGGGTATCGCTGGTTATTTCGATGCATTCGCAGGTGCTGAGATCTTCACGAAATTCGGCCGCGCCGCTGGCACGTTTAAAGATCCAAATGTCTTCGGCCCTTTTCTGGTGCCGGCGTTTCTTTATGCCATCCACACGGCACTAAACCGATCAATGAAGCATGTGGCGTTGCCACTCGCGCTTGCCGGATTTCTCGCTTTCGCGACGTTTCTTAGTTTCTCGCGCGGAGCATGGATGAACATCATTCTTGCACTCGCGACTTATATCGCGCTCTCCTTTCTGACGGCCGAATGCAACGGACGCCGCCAAAAAATAGCAATACTTGCCGTTCTCGGCGCTGCCATGATCGCGGCGGTTGTTGCGAGCGCGCTGCAGGTGGAAAAGATTGCGGGTCTTGTTAGCGAACGGGCGAACGTCGCACAAAGCTATGACGTCGGTCCCGAAGGCCGGTTCGGCGGTCAAGAAAAAGCAAGCGGACTAATCCTCGACTATCCGCTCGGTATTGGCGCGGGAACGTTCGCGCTCGACCATCATCATGAAGAGCCCCACAACGTCTACCTCAGTATGCCGCTGAATGCGGGATGGGCGGGCGCTGGCCTCTACCTCGCCGCCATCGCGCTGACACTCCTGCTCGGCCTCCAACAAGCGTTCAAGCGCACGCCTTGGCAACCTCTTGTGCTGATCGCATTTTCGGCTTTCTTGGCAAACGTTGCGGAGGGACTAATTATTGACACCGATCACTGGCGCCACTTCTATCTGCTGATGGGCGTCATTTGGGGCGCGGCATCTGTGCCAAGTTCTGTCGTAGGTATTGTCCCGGGTCCGGCCCTGTCCAGACGCGGCCCGCGCCTGTTGCGTGGCCGCTTACAGGTTGGGTCAAGCGCTTAAAAGCACCATGTCCACATCCCTCACCCATAATGGTACGCCCGCGATCCTTATCCGGCCCAAGGAGCGCAAGAAAAGCGACATTCACAAACTCGCGCTTGCACTGGTGTGGTTCAGCGTCGCCTCCAGTTCTGTCGTCTTCTCGGAACCCGCGCCCGTCGATATCTTGACCGCCGGCCTCTTTGTCCTATTGCCAGTGATCGGCTTGATCGATGCCCGCCCCATGCTGGTCGCGGGAATGGCAATCTGGATACCCATTGCCGCATTCAGCTTTTATGGCGCAACGCTCGCAGCCGACACCAGCGTATCGGTGATGCACGCGGCTGTCACCCTCTACCTTTGCGGCGCGTCATTCATGTTCGCGTGTTTTGTCGCCAAGAATCCTCTCACGCATACGCGACTGATATTGAACGGCTACTTTGTTGCCGCGATGATCGCCGCTATTCTTGGCATTGCCGGCTATCTCGATTTATTTCCAGGAGCTTATGACTTCCTGACACGATACGACCGCGCCGCCGGATTGTTCAAAGACCCCAATGTTTATGGCCCATTCTTGATCCCGGGGCTGCTCACGGCATTACATCTGTGGCTCTCGCGCTCTTTGGCTCGCGGACTGTTGCCGCTGCTGGGTGCGGTTATATTTGGCACCGGTATTCTATTTAGCTTCTCGCGCGGAGCTTGGGCCGGCGCCGCCGTCGCGCTTGCACTTTATTGCTACCTCTATTTGCTTTCCTCCACCCGCAATATCCAACGCTTGAAACTCGCGTGCCTCGTACTTTTTGGGACAGCGGCTGTCGGGCTTGTCATCGCCGCTTCGATGCAATCGGAAGGCGTCGCGCGGTTGCTCGAGGAGCGCGCCAGCCTAACGCAACCCTATGACGAAGGTCCAACTGGGCGCTTTGGCGGTCAGTTGATTGCTGTTGACGTTATACTTGACAATCCCCTTGGCATCGGCTCGCACCAGTTTGCGCCCTATTTCCATCATGAGGAAGCGCACAACGTTTTCCTCAGCATGATGATGAACGCCGGTTGGCCTGGAGGATTACTTTACTTGGCGCTATGCGCTCTTACGCTCGTCATGGGCTTTAAACACGCGCTCAAAGCAACGCGCACCAGACCGCTATTTCTCATCGTCTACTCCGCTCTTGCGGCCTCGATCCTTCAAGGACTGTTGATTGATAGCGACCACTGGCGCCACTTCTATCTGCTAATGGGTGTCGTTTGGGGTCTCGTTGCGGGCGATGCGCGAGAAGTGCGCAAGGCCAAAATCGTTCGCGATCGCCGCCCAATTCTCTTACTGCAGCAATTGATCATTCCGCCGTCTCGGCGCCAAGTCCGCATCGTCGGCCGCACGCCAAGACGCAGCCCAATCGGCCGGCCAGAACGGCATTTGCCGCCGCAGCGCGAGCCACGCATTCTTGCGCGCTATCGATAAGGCCATGCCTTTACGGACGTAAATCATGCGGATTGGCGCGAGGAACGGCTTATGTTTTGACACAGCCCGGCGCGAGTTGCTTTTTGACGTGGCGGAAATATTGCAGTCAGCCGCCTGCTGAGTGTGCTGGCGTTGCGCCGGACGGAGACAGAGTGCCGTAGGCAAGTCCCGTGACCGGGTTTTGCACCAGCGAGGCTCGGAACGTATTAAATCTCAACTCTGCTTGGCAATTATCAATGAGTTCAACGAGATTAACCCGGTTGAGATTAGAAAGATAAGACTTGAAATCATAACGTTGCATAGTTTGCGTTTCCCTCTGATACAACCGTAGTTAATGCAAGCGGCTTGCCAGAAGCTCGGGCGGCGCGCCCACGTTGACGCTATAGTTAAACAAATCTGAAGACCCAGATTGCATAGACTAACGAAACGGCCAGCGCCGGCCAGAGGTTGGATCCGACCAGCCCGAGCCAGGCAAGATGTATGAATGCGCTACCCAACAGCGAGATGAAAAGCCTGTCGCCACGGGTTGTATCGAGGCCAAGTGCTCCGTGCCGTGGATCGCCGCCAGGCGACAGCACTTCCCAAATTGTCATCACCACAAGGCTCATGGCGATGAAAGCGAAAAACAGCGCCGTCTCTGTCGTCCAGGCCATCCAGGAGAAGAGCGACGTTCCCTGCATTTCGTCCATGTCGGAGCCTCCTCCAAACGCGATCCAATTATACACGGCCCATTTAAACACGGCCGAGGGCAAAGCCCTTGGCGATGTAGTTTCTGACAAAATAGATGACGAAGGCGCCCGGGATGATGGTGAGTGTGCCCGCAGCCGCGAGAAGCCCGAGTTCATAGCCAGAGCTACTTGCCGTCTTGGTCATTGTCGCGGCGATTGGTTTCGCCGCAACGGACGTTAGCGTTTTGGCGAGCAGCAGTTCAACCCATGAGAACATGAAGCAGAAGAAGCACGCAACGCCGATGCCGGCCGCTATCGTTGGCACGAAGATCTTGAAGAAAAATCCGGGGAACGAATAGCCATCGACGTAAGCGGTCTCATCCAATTCTTTCGGCACGCCCGACATGAACCCTTCTAGGATCCAAACGGCCAGCGGCACGTTGAAGAGCGCGTGTGCGAGAGCGACGGCCCAGGGCGTATCGAACAAGCCGACGGCCGAATAGAGCTGGAAGAAGGGCAGCGCGAACACGGCGGCCGGCGCCATGCGGTTCGACAGCAGCCAGAAGAACAGATGCTTGTCGCCGATAAAGCGATAGCGCGAGAAGGCATAGGCCGCCGGCAAGGCAACCGAAACCGACAAAATCGTGTTGGCGATGACGTACTTGAGCGAATTGATATAGCCGTTGTACCAAGTCGGATCGGTAAAGATTTTTATGTAGTTGTCGAACGTGAACGTGCGCGGCCAAAGCGTGAATGAGCCAAGGATCTCATTAGTCGACTTGAACGACATATTGACGAGCCAATAGATCGGCAACAGCAGGAACAAGATGTATATGGCCGGCACCAGAGATTTGAGGCGCATCTCAATTCTCCTCGTTGCGCATCATCAGCGTGTAGAACAACCAGCTGAGGAACAGGATGATCAGGAAGTAGATGATCGACATGGCCGCCGCCGGCCCGAGGTCGAATTGGCCGAGCGCCATTTTGACGAGATCGATCGACAGGAACGTCGTCGCATTGCCCGGACCACCGCCCGTCAACACGACCGCTTCGGTATAAATCATGAAGCTGTCCATGAAGCGCAGCAGAATGGCAATTGTCAGCACGTGTTTCAATTTCGGCAACTGGATGTAACGGAACACGGCCCAGCGCCCGGCGCCATCGACCTTGGCCGCTTGATAGTAGGCGTCGGGTATCGAGACGAGGCCCGCATAGCACAAAAGCACGACAAGCGAGGTCCAGTGCCAGACGTCCATCAGCACCATCGTGAACCAAGCTGAGCCGGGTTGGCGCGTATAGTTGTAGTCGATACCAAGGCCGTTGATTGCCCGGCCGAGCAGTCCGATGTCAGGGAGTGCGAAGATGTTCCACATGGCGCCGACGACGTTCCACGGAATCAAGAGCGGCAGCGCCATGAGCACGAGGCACACAGACACCCACGGACCGCTCTTAGGCATCGCAAGGGCAATGGCTAGGCCTAGAGGAATTTCAATAATCAGAATGATCGACGTGAATAAAATCTGACGCCAAAGCGCTTCATGAAAGCGCGGCGAATGCAGAACTTGTTCGAACCACAGCGTGCCAGACCAGGTAAAAACATTGTCGCCGAATGTTTCCTGGAATGCAAAGTTGACCACCGTCATCAGCGGGATGATGGCGTTAAACGCCACCAGCAGAAAAACCGGCAGAACAAAGAACCAGGCTTTTTGATTGACTGTCTTCTTCATGTCGCGCCTCCCTCAGCGCCGACGAGCCAGCCATCAGCATAGACGCGCGTGCGGCTGGCATCGAATTTCAGGTGCCCGTTACCGGCAGGCACGGTGGCGCTTTCCGGCACCAAGAGCTTAATCGGGTGCTCGCCAGCACGCGCAGTGACAATTCGGAAACGGCCTGCGTCGGATACCTTGGAGACTTGCACAAGAACGCCCTCGTTAGCGAACGACACAAACTCCGGTCTGACGCCAAGTTGCACAGCCTTTGCACCCCCTTTGTATATCGAAGCGTTCGCGGTCTCGATGGTCTGGCCGGCGAACACGGCCTGGCCGTCCTTAACCTCGCATGGCAAGAGATTCATGCCGGGCGAACCAATAAAATGCCCGACGAACGTGTGCCTCGGCCGCTCAAAAAGATCGACCGGCGTGCCGATTTGCACGATCTGCCCGTCGTTCATGACCACAACCTGATCCGCGAATGTCAGCGCTTCAGTCTGGTCGTGCGTAACGTATATCATCGTGCGCTTGGTGCGTTGGTGAAGCTCCTTGAGCTTGGAGCGCAGTTCCCATTTCAAGTGCGGATCGATGACGGTCAGCGGTTCGTCGAACATAATTACGTTAACGTCGGAGCGCACGAGGCCGCGGCCAAGAGAAATCTTCTGTTTGCCGTCGGCTGTCAGGCCAGAGGCACGCTTTTGCAGCGTCGGTTTCAGATCGAGCATCGCCGCGACCTCTTGCACGCGCGCGTCGACAGTCGCTTCATCAACACTGCGGTTTCGTAGCGGAAAAGCGAGATTATTGTAAACCGTCATCGTGTCGTAGATGACCGGGAACTGGAACACCTGTGCGATGTTGCGCTGTTCCGGCGACTTGTGCGTCACGTCCAGATCATTGAAGTGGATGCGCCCCTTGGAGGGTGTCAGCAATCCGGAAATCAAATTTAGCAAGGTGGTTTTGCCACAGCCCGAGGGGCCAAGCAGGGCGTAAGCGCCGCCATCGTTGAAGTCCAAATTCAGCGGCTTCAGGGCCCAATCCGCGTCTCGCTGAGGATTTGGCACGTAGCTATGACCAAGATTTTGGAGCGTGATTTTCGCCATCAGCCAACAAGCTCCCCATTCGCGCCAAAGAACAGGAGCTGATCGATATCTACGTAAAGGCGAGTTTGCGATCCAACGGCTAAGCGGTGGATGCCGTGCGATTGCGACACCCAGGTCTTGTCGCCGAGCGCGAAATGAATGACGCTTTCCGAGCCGCTGATTTCCGTGATCAAGACGCGCCCATCGATGGGGCCGGACGCAGCAGCTGGAACGGCAGTTGTGACGTGGTGAGGGCGAACGGCAATCGTGTAGTCGCCATCAGGGATGGCTGTTTCCGCTTTACCGGCTGGCCAAGACAACCCGCCGCTTAGCACGATTTGGCCGGCCCGCTTTGTCACTGCATGCGTATTGATGGGCGGGTCTGAAAAGACGCTCGCCGTCAAAAGATCCTTAGGTTTGCGATAGCCCTGTAGTGTCGGGGCAAATTGCGTGATGCGGCCTTCATGCATGGTCGCAGTATTGCCGCCAAACAGCAGTGCTTCGCTAGGCTCCGTCGTTGCGTAGACGACGACACATTTGCGGTCGGCAAAAAGTTTCGGCAACTCGTCGCGCAGCTCTTCGCGCAATTTGTAATCGAGATTGGCGAGCGGCTCGTCGAAAAGGATGACATCGCTGTCTTTGACAATGGCACGGGCAATGGCTGTGCGCTGCTGCTGACCGCCTGACAGTTCAGACGGGCGGCGCTTCAGCATTGGGGTCAAGCGCAAGAGTTCGGCGGCCTTGCCAACGCGTCTATCGATTTCGCCGCGCGCCATTCCGGCGACGCGCAAGGGCGTGGCGATATTATCTTCGACACTCAAATTGGCGTAGTTAATGAACTGCTGATAGACCATCGAAACATTGCGCTTTTGAACCGGCACGCCGGTCACATTCTTGCCGCGGAACCAGATCTCGCCGCTCGTCGGACGTTCAAGACCGGCCATGAGTTGCATTAGGGTTGTCTTACCGGCGAGCGTCGGCCCGAGCAGAATATTGATGTTACCTTCCTCAAGTGTGAGGTTGGTCTCGTAGATAAATGTGTCTGCGCCAACGCGCTTCGTGACGTTCCGGAGTTCAAGCGTCATGGAAAAGCGGATACGCCTCCCTGGGGAGCAGTTTTATCGAATGAAAGAAGAGCCATGCGAGGCTGTACTTGAGCGAGGCCAAATTTAAGCCGGGGCGCGCCAGCGTGTTGCGCGCCCCGGATCGTCAGTATCAAGTCACAATCGGCTGCAATTACTTTGCAGTCCAGCGCTTGATGAGTTCGTCGTAAGCGATGGTCTGGCCTTTTTCCTTTTCGTTGGCGAGTTTGGCGGCGGGGCCATCGGCCTTGCCTAACCATTCCTCGGCCTTCTTTTCAGGATTGAGGCGTGGGCCGCATCCGCCATAAGCCTTATTGGCTTTGTCGGCTGCTTCCATGCGAGACATGATCAGGTCCATTTCGCCGGCGAGCCGGTCCATGGCCTGCTGCGGCGTGAACGCACCCGAGTTCACGTCACCGATTTGCTGCCACCAAAGCTGTGCGAGCTTGGGATAGTCAGGAACGTTGACGCCTGTCGGAGTCCAGTTCACGCGGTCCGGCGAGCGATAGAATTCGACCAAACCACCAAGTTTTGGCGCGCGTTCGGTGAAGGAGGCGTGCTTAACGGTCGTATCGCGGATGAACGTCAAACCAACATGGCTCTTCTTGACGTCAACCGTCTTGGACACAACGAACTGAGCGTAGAGCCACGCTGCCTTGCGGCGATCGACCGGGGTCGATTTGAACATGGTCCACGAGCCGGCGTCCTGATAGCCGAGCTTCATGCCGTCTTTCCAATACGGTCCATGCGGCGAGGGAGCCATACGCCAGAGCGCATTACCCTTGTCGTCAACCGTGTTGTTGCCCGACTTCTTGTCGGCAACCATCGAAGCCGTGAACGCCGTGTACCAGAAGATCTGCTGGGCCACGTTGCCTTGGCTCAAAGACGGAAGCGATTGATAGAAGTCGTAGTCGGCAGCGCCGGGAGGCGCATACTTACGCAGCCACTCATCCCATTTAGCGATAGCATAAACCGATGCCGGAGCATTCGTGCCGCCTCCGCGCGTGATGGAAGCGCCAGCCGGGTTGCAGGAACCAGCTTCCATGCGGATGCCCCATTCGTCGATTGGGCGGCCGTTTGGAAGACCGGGAGACGTCGATCCGGCCATAGAGAGCCAAGCGTCGGTCATGCGCCAACCGAGGTCGGGAGCGCGTTTGCCGTAGTCCATGTGGCCATAGACTTTGACGCCGTCGATTTCCTTCACGTCGTTGGTGAAGAATTCGGCGATGTCTTCATAGGCCGACCAGTTGACCGGCACGCCGAGATCATAGCCGTATTTGGCTTTGAACTTGTCCTGCAGGTCTTTGCGGTCGAACCAGTCTTTGCGGAACCAATAAAGGTTCGCGAACTGCTGGTCTGGCAACTGCCAGAGTTTGCCATCGGGGCCGGTTGTAAAGGGAGCGCCGATGAAGTCTTTGGTGTCGAGACCAGGGTTTGTGACGTCCTTACCTTCGCCCGCCATCCAGTCGGTGAGGTTCACGGCGCTTTGCAGTCGCGAGTGCGTACCGATGAGATCGCTGTCGTTGATGTAGGCGTCATAGAGATTGCGGTTGGTCTGCATCTGCGTCTGCACGGCCTGGACGACTTCGCCTTCGCCGAGCAGCTGATGATTGACCTTAATACCGGTAATTTCCTGGAACGCTTTCGTCAGCGTTTCAGACTCATATGTGTGTGTCGGAATGGTTTCCGACAGGACGTTGACTTCGAGACCCTTCAATGGCTCAGCAGCCTTGATGAACCATTCCATCTCTTTGATCTGCTCTTCTTTCGAGAGGGCAGA
>JAYSVT010000146.1:0-5724 GCA_043718455.1 Hyphomicrobium sp. | reverse complement strand
GGGGGACACCCCCCTCCCTAACCCTCCCCCGCGTCGAGCCGAAGGCTCGCCTTCGGCGAGGTGGGGGAGGGAGATTCTTTTTTGGGCGGCGTTTGGCGATGAGCGTTGAGATCGATGATACCGGCGCTGAATTGCAGAGAGACTTGCTCTATCGAAGGGACCGCATCCCGCCAATGCCAATCGTTAGGCGCAAGCGCGATGAAGATCTGGCCCTCCGCGTGCGCCGCGACGTCGGCGAGGAAGAGGTGGCACTTGCCTTTTTCCGCGCGGCCCTGACCAAGCGAGATCAAGCGGCTCAAGCGGCCATAAGCTTTGCGATCCGTTGGAAAGCAAAGAAGGCTCGGCCCATCTTCAAGATCAAGCCTTGCGCCGATGACAAGACGCAACCCCGCATCTTTCGCGGCAACGTGCGCGCGCACCACGCCGGCAAGCGTATTGCGGTCGGCAATGGCGATGGCCTCAAGGCCGAGCGCCTTCGCCTGCGCCACGAGTTCTTCTCCGTGCGACGCGCCGCGCAAAAACGAGAAGTTGGTGGTGACTTGCAGTTCGGCGTAGCGCACTTTTTGTGGGCGCCCGCTCAACTCCTCCGTCGAGCCGGCCGCGGGCGCATGACTGTGAGGTGCCATCACGCAAACAACCCATGCAGGAACCAGCGCGGGGGATCATCGCTCTCATCCTCTGCCCCGCCGTAAAGCCCATGCCGGAACACCCAGTAGCGGGCGCCGGTCTCATCCTCGATATCGTAGTAATCGCGCGCGCGCGGGCGCTTTTGATTTTGCCCGAGACCAATTTCGCGCCACCACTCGGGCGCGATGCGCTCTGGCCCTTCGGCGCGCTGAACGCGCCGCTCGACACGGCGCCAGATGAAACGCGCGGGCGGGCCATCGGGAATTTCCGCGACAACCGAAATAGGTTCCGGCCGCGCGAACACAAACGGCGGGCGGCGCGGACCTTTGCCATAGGGCCCATAGGGCCATGGCGGTTCGTAGGTGAGGGGTGATCCCCTCTCCTTGTTAAGTGCAGAAACGGGGAGAGGGAGAGAAACCAGCGCCTGCACACGCACTTCGCGGCGTTCCGGGATGTGAGAGGCGCGGGGCTCGAGGATCGTGATTGTCTCCGCGCCCAAACGGTTCGACAGCCGGTCGATGAGAGGACCCGGATCATAATCGGCCCCGGTATCGTCTTCCGAGAACCCGTCTTGCACGTCTCTCACGCGGCCAGCGCGCAAAACATCGAGTACCATGAGATCGATGCCGAAGCCCGCATCGATGGAGTCGAACTTTTCCTTGAGCAGGAGCATCAGATGCGCCCCATCGCGCGATGGCGTGCGCAGTAAGATCGCAACCTCCGCCACGGTTCCGTCCGCCCGATAGAGCGACAGGCGCACGGATCTGGCACCCCGGCCCTTCTCTTTGAGGAGCGCGCTCAGATCTTCGCACAGCGCCACTGCAATTGTTTCGATAGCCTGCCCTGACAGCAATGGCTCGGCAAACGTGCGCCGCACGCTGAGAACGGGCGGCTCGGCAAGAGGCACGCGCGGCTCTTGCTTCAGCCCAAGCATTTGGTCGAGCCGGGTCAAAACTTCGCCCGCCACATCGCGCGAACGGAAACGCCGCGCCAGACTTTCCCGCGGCAGGTCGTAAAGCTGACCGGCGCGGCGGAGCCCCAAGCGCTTCAAAAGCAGCACGGCCTTGGCATCGAGCCGCATACTCTCGACCGGAAAACTGGCAAGCACCGCGCGCCCCGTACCAGCTGCTGCGAGCGCCCATGTGCCAGCGTCCCCTATGCCGAAGCGGGCGAGCGCGTGGGCGGCCCCAAACGTATCGGCAAGGGCAGCATGCGACGGCACGCCGAAGCTTGTTAAGCGCTGAACAAGATCTTCGAGCAGATTTTCTTCTCCGCCGTAAAGATGGGCAACGCCGGTGATATCGATCCACAGGCCGTCGCTGCCCTCGACATTGCGGTTGGGGCCATAACGTCCCGCCCAGCGCGCGAGGCGCAATAGAGCGATATCATCTTCTCTCGGTTCGGCAGCCCGGCAGATGAGCGATGGCAGCGCCGCGCGGGCATCCGTCAGGCGCGCGCCAACCGAAACGCCCGCATCCGCCGCGCAAGAATTGACGGCAGAGATCAACAGCCCATGCGCGCCGCTTGTCACAAGCGCGAACGGCTTATCGGCTGGCACGGCTTTGGAGAACGCGCGTTTGAGGCGCGCGATCGGCCAAGCTGGCAGCCACACCGAAACGATGCGTTTCATCAGACCATTCCAGAAGCAAGGGAGAGAGGTTGACGCTTTGCGGACGGGCACGCGCGCGCTCCAGCTGCAAACGGAAGCGCGCATTGCCTGGCGCCTTGGCATCGAAAGGATGCGCGGCACTTGGGGCCCAGCCAATGCGCCAGCGTGTTGCCGTGGCGCCCGCCGGCTGGGACGAAGGATGCGTGATAGCAAGACAAGGTGTGCGTCCTTCACCAGCCGCGAGACTCAAACGGCGCGCCGGCGTCAGATCGATCTCATTGAAAACACCAATTGCGAGCGCCAGGCTTTGCGATTTCAAACCATCTTCGAGCGCAACAAGTGCTTCGTCCGCTCGCGCCGTCTCAACAATCAGAAGACGCGCGGGATCGAGGCCAAGGCGCATTAGCCCAGCTGCCGAAGGGCGCCCAAGTTCGCCCGCCAGCACGCGCGGCCAGCACCACAAGATCCACGGCGCGCCAAGATCAGCGCTATCATTGGAAACTTGCTCAACGCGCCTGACCGCAAGGCGGAGCGCAAAGCCGAGGCTTGCCATCCAAGCTCCGGCTATTGCGCCAGAGACAGGCATGGCAGCTTTCACTTCGTGCAGGCTGTCTGTCTCAAGGCCGCCGGGCAAAAGAGCATCGGCCGCCGAGTCTTCGAGTGGACAGCCAAACTGCCATTTAGCGCTTGGACCGGACGGGCAGCGCGACAAAGGCGCAGCGCGCTCTATTTTGCGGATGGTCTCGCGCAACGATCCAATCAAGGCATCACGGGGGGCCGCGCGCGGCAGCTCTGTGTTTTCCCCCGGCTCCGGAACGGCGAAGGGGAGGTTCGCCGTTCCGGCCGGGTCAGCCTCGACATCGGGACTGACCAAGCGAGAGCCGCGCGGGGGCAGATGGGGGAAGTGGGCCGCCTGATCCACGGGGAACGCCTCGCAACAAGAGTTGACAACCGGACACGCGTCAAAGGCCTTTGGCCCATTCTGCGTGTTCGTTATTTGTTCTACATTTTATTCAAGGGCGCGGTCAAGCAAAAAGAACATAAAAAGAACGAGACGTGCAATGCCCAAATTCACATCGTTTCAAGCCATGCAGACGGCACAATCGCCTGCAAAAATAACAATCTGGGCTCTGAGGACAAACTTGAAAGCAATCAAGAGCGAGCAAGAACGTTACCCGAGTGTGACTTCCCTGCTCTGCCCGTAAAAATGGGACTGGTATATACGCTGTGTTCATAATAGTCGCGCAAGGATGGCGCTTCCATCCCCGCCACTGTTTTGGCGACCCGAACCTGGAGCATCCCCCGATGAGCCTTCGCAAATCTTTGAGTCAGTTTGCTATTGCAGCCGCAACAGCCGTCAGCATTCTTGCAGCGCCGCACACGGCGAGCGCGCAAGGCGTCGATTTCCTTTGGGGCGGCAGCGCAGATTTTGGCGGCGGAAGCCAGAGCGTCTCCTTCAGCTCGCAATACCGCCCAGGCCAAGTCATCGTTTCGTTCAGCGACCGCCGGCTTTATCTGGTGACGAAGCCGGGTCAGGCCATCAGTTATCCTATCGCCATCCCGCGCACCCAGAGCCGCTGGCAGGGCACTACATTCGTCTCCGACAAGCGCGTCAACCCATCTTGGACGCCGACACCTGAAATGCGCCGCGAAAATCCGCGCCTGCCAAACTGGGTCCCGGGCGGCCATCCGATGAACCCGCTGGGTGTGCGCGCCATGTACCTCGGCTCAAGCGCCTACCGCATTCACGGCACCGACGCGCCATGGACGATCGGACAGGCCGTCTCCAAAGGCTGCGTGCGCATGACCAACGAAGACGTGCTCGATCTTTATCCGCGCGTGCCCGTCGGCGCACGCGTCACGGTCACGTGGCAGCGCTTCCAGACAGGTGGCATTGCAACGAACGATTCCGGTTCCGGCAGCTACGCTGACGACGGCCAGCCCAAGCGCAGATATCAGCGCCCCGCGAACCGTCAGGTCTTGCGCAAGTACTATCGCTCGAGCTCGATCCCGCAAAAGGCGGCTGCGGTCGAATAAGCAGCATCATCAAAATTTCATTTTGAAACGGGCGGTTCGCAAGAGCCGCCCGATTTAGTTTTTGCAGCACTGCCGCCCCAAGGTGAACAATTTCTTAAGTGCCGCACCCGCAATTCGAAATACCGCTTAAAGAGTTACAAACGCTAAAAACCAAATACAATTGCAAGTAATTTGATCCGCATGCATGCTGACCCCGGCAACTTGAATTTTTCGGGTCACATCAACCATGTCCTGGCGTACCAAAAATTCGATCATCACAGACGAGCGCGGATCGGTGACGATTCTCGCCGGTCTATTGATGATCGCGATGATGGTGATCGTGGGATTAGCCGTCGATTACAGCCGCGCCTCCAGCCTCAATGCAAGGGTACAAACCGCGCTCGATGCGGCAGCTCTCGCGGCGACAAAAATGATGGTCGAGACCAACGCTAGCGACAGCCAAGTCGCAGCGCTCGCGCAAAAATACTACGACGAAGCCATGGACGGCCGGATCGGGACGGATGGTACGCTGAATGCCCTCAGAATCGAAATCAATCGCGACAAAGGCTTTATCGCACTCGACGTATCCGGCAATATCAAGACCACGATCGGACAAGTGGCCAAGATAGACGCATTCGACATCAATCTCGGCTCGCGCGCCGATTTCTCGATCAAAGACATTGAACTCGGCGTCATGCTCGACGTCAGCGGCTCCATGGCAGGCGACAAACTGAATGCCTTGAAGGCCGCTGGCAATGAGCTGATCGAAATGCTCATGGCCGATAAACCCGCGTCCCAAAAAGTCCGCATCGGGTTGGCGCCTTATTCCACCTCCGTCAATGCCGGGCGATACGCAGACCAGGCTAAGGGAAATAGCGGCAACAACTCTGGCCCAGGCAATAACAACGGCAATGGCAATGGAACCGCTGGCGAAAAGTGCGTCAGTGAGCGCAAGGGCAACAACGCATTTACGGACGCGCCACCCTCTAATGGCCGCACATTCGGCGGCAAGCCAATTATGTGCCCGGTGAATACCGTATTGGCACTCACAGATGACAAAGACCAGCTGTCTGCCGCGCTGAATGCCTTCGTTGCCGATGGCATGACGGCAGGCCACCTTGGCATTGCCTGGGCCTGGTATCTGGTTTCGCCCAAGTGGGACAAATTTTGGCCGTCTGAAAGCAAACCTGAAAAGGTCGAACCAAGCAAGCTCATCAAGGCCATCATCATCATGACCGATGGCATGTTCAATCAGGCGTACGAGGAAGCCGACAACGGCGACTCGGTCCAGCAAGCGCAACAACTGTGCTCTAACATCAAGGACAACGGAGTGCTCGTCTTCACAGTAGGTTTCCAGGCCCCGGCAGACGTCATGCCGCTGATGCAGGCCTGCGCCTCAAAAGCTGAGTACGCTTTTGACGCTGCGAACGGAGATGCGCTGCGCAATTCTTTCGCCGAGATCTCTCGACAGC
>JAYSVT010000145.1:0-19358 GCA_043718455.1 Hyphomicrobium sp. | reverse complement strand
AATCGAATGGCAAAACCTACTCCGCGACAAGTTCGGCAAACGTCTCGGCATTGTTTGGGGCCTTCAAATGGAAAGGCAACATTACTGCGAGCGGGGCTATTTCGCCCGAAAAACCGCGGCCCGCTAGCTACGAGATGACATACCGGACCAAGTCGAAGGCAGGACTCGTTCGGCTTGGTTTTGACAACGCATCAGGCGTCAAGACGTTGGCTATCGAACCCAAGAAAGACCCTTCTCCCGAAGCCGTCCCGGTCAAGCCGGAACATATGAAAAGCGTCTTCGATCCGATGAGTGCTATCATGGCGCTAACACACGCCGGCGCCGGCAATCCTTGCAGCAAGAAGATCGCCGTGTTCGACGGTAAAGTGCGATTCAATCTGACGCTCTCGCCCAAAGGCCACGAACGGCTAACAGAGACAACGCCGTCCGGGCAGCCCAAAGAGCTGCACATTTGTAAGGTTAAGTATGATCCGATTGCCGGTCACAAGCCGAAGGATTTTGCTAACCCTTGGGTTGACTACGGCGCCATCGAAATCGCGTTGAGGCCTGTGCCAACTGCGGGGGTCTATGTGCCCTACAGGATAACTGTACCAACGACACTCGGCGCGGCGGTCATGGTCGCGGATCGTATCGACATCACGGCGCCCAACAACACGGTCATCGCACTTACGCAATGAGGGCCACTTCGGATTGCCGCCTAGTACGCAGCCATTTTGGTCATTCTCTTACACATGCCAGCCTTCAATAAACCCTTGATCTCGTCTCGTCACTCTGCAATGCACGGGGCTAAGGTCCAGTCAGGAGGCCAGGGTTCATGGGCAGCGAGCTGGAATCCCGCATTCGCAATGTGACGGCGGTCCTTGGGCCGACAAACACGGGCAAAACACATCTCGCCATTGAGCGGATGTTGGGCCACGAGAGCGGCATGATTGGACTGCCGCTGCGCCTGCTGGCGCGCGAAGTCTATGACAAGATAAAAAGCCGAGTTGGAGCGGGCGCAGTCGCGCTCATTACTGGCGAAGAGAAAATCAAGCCGGAGAAAGCGCGTTATTGGGTTTCGACGGTCGAGGCCATGCCGCGCGATGTAGACGTCGATTTTCTGGCGATCGACGAAGTGCAGCTGGCGGGCGATCCCGAGCGCGGCCACGTGTTTACGGACCGGCTGTTGCATGCCCGCGGACGCTCGGAAACGCTTCTGCTTGGCGCGCAAACGATGCGGGAAGCCATCAGCGAACTCATTCCAGGCGCCAACTTTATTTCGCGCCCTCGGCTGTCGAAGCTGTCGTATGCTGGCGAGAAAAAGATAACGAGGTTGCCGGCCCGCACAGCCATCGTCGCGTTCTCGACGCAAGATGTCTATTCGATCGCCGAGCTGATACGGCGCCAGCGCGGTGGCGCGGCAGTCGTTCTCGGCGCGCTATCGCCGCGCACGCGTAACGCCCAGGTTGCTCTCTATCAATCCGGCGATGTCGAGTTTCTGGTCGCGACCGATGCCATTGGCATGGGTCTCAATTTAGATGTTGATCACGTCGCTTTCTCTGCCATGCGCAAATTCGATGGCCACAGCCACCGGAATCTGACAGCGAGCGAAATTGGGCAGATTGCGGGCCGGGCAGGCCGGCACATGAACGACGGTACTTTTGGTGTTACGGGCGGGGCCGACAGTCTCGACAGCGATCTCGTCGAGAGGCTAGAGACGCATTCTTTTGACAGCGTCCGCGTTCTACAATGGCGCAATCGTAAACTGGATTTCCGAACACTTGAACGCCTGCACGAGTCGTTGAGGGAGATGCCGCGAGAAAAACGGCTGGTCCGGGCCCGAACGGCGGATGACGTCGCGGCGCTGGAAGCAGTCAGCGCTGATCGTGATATTGTGGCGTTGTGCACGACGCCGGCGGCAGTGGAAAAACTGTGGGACGTCTGTCAAATTCCCGATTACCGCAAAATATCAGGCCAAAGCCACGCCGAAATGGCTGGTATTATTTATAAATTCCTTCAAACAGGCACAGGGCGCATCCCCGAAGACTGGTTTGCGAAGCAAGTAGCTTTTGCAGATCGCACCGATGGGGATATAGATACCTTAGCCAACCGCATCGCTCACATACGAACTTGGACGTTCGTGTCGAACCGTCCAGACTGGCTCAAGGATCCGGCCCATTGGCAGGAACGGACCCGGGCAATTGAAGACAGGCTTTCCGACGCGCTGCACGAGTGTTTAACCCAACGCTTCGTGGATCGCCGGACCAGTGCATTGATGAAGGGCATGAGAGACAAAGACGAGCTCAACGCCGAGATCGCCGACGATGGATCGATCACAGTCGAGAACCATTTCGTGGGCCGCCTCAAAGGATTTCGCTTCACGCTTGATTCATCAACCGATGGCATCCAAGAGAAAGCGACGCGAGCTGCTGCCACACACGTGCTTGCACGTGAGCTTGGCATGCGCGTGCGCCGGGTAGCGGCGGCCCAAAACGATGCGTTCAAGCTGACGCGCAACGGGCGGGTCATGTGGCGCGATGAGGAAATTGCAAAACTTGAGGCGGCTGATGATCCGTTGTTGCCGTCCGTTTCGCTTTTGACGGACGAGCATATCGCAGAAGCAGACAAAGAAAAGGTGCTTCTGCGCCTGCAAACCTGGATCAAGGAACTGATCGCGGACAAGCTGAAGCCACTCGTTGAGCTTTCAGCCGCCAGCGATCTCCAGGGTCTGGCACGTGGCATTGCTTTCCGTCTGAAAGAAAACCTTGGCGTCCTGAAGCGCGAATCGGTTGCGGAAGAGATCGGTGCGCTCGATCAACCTGCACGCGCGAGCTTACGCAAGTACGGGCTGCGTTTCGGCGCATTCAACATTTACTTCCCCGTTATGATGAAGCCCGCAGCGGCCGAGCTGACCGTGACGCTGTTTGCGCTGAAGTATGCGCCAGGCCATGGTTTGGATTTGGACAAGTTGCCAGAGTTGCCGCGTCCCGGACTGACGTCGGCTGCCGCCGACGCAAACGTACCGGAGGCCTATTACCGCGCCTATGGTTTTAATCAGTGCGGTCCACGCGCTGTCCGTCTCGATATCTTGGAGCGTTTGGCTGATATCATCCGGCCGCTGCTCGCTTGGCGCCAGAAGCCAGGAATGGCCGAGGCATCACCGAAAGGGGCAACTGGCGATGGCGGTTTCAGAGCCACAGAAGAGATGATGTCGATACTCGGCACGTCGGCCGGGGAACTTGGAAACGTCCTGAATGCGCTGGGTTTCAGACTTGAGAGGCGTGCTATTCCGGCGGCTCAACCGGTTCAAGTTGTGGTGCCGGCAGTGGACGCGAGTATTTCTAAATGGATAACTCCTGAGGTCCCTGCCCCGGCTGACGAGACATCCGTCACCGGCGTATCGCCAGAAGTTGAGATGACACTGTTACCGACAGCGGTTGAAGCTCCAGCTACCGCCGAGTCGGCAGCCGTTGCGGATGAACAAAAGTTTGAAGATATTTGGCGGCCACGCCGTCACCAGCGAGCAGAAAAACCGGAGCGGACTGAACCGCGCAGGGAACATCATCGGCGTTCGTCGTACAAACATTCGGGACCGCGTCCCGAATCGCGGCACGCGGGCTCAACGCCTGTGGCTCCTGACGGCAGCGTTGCTGCTACCGGCGCGGTTGCGGCCGAAGGGCAATCGGCTGACCAAACCAAACCGCAATCCGGCGAACATCGGCCGGGCGCTAACAGGCACGGAGCAAATAGAGGCGAGCGGAACGAGCGCAATCGGGATGGAGAGCGCGACCGGCGGCCAAAACCTCAAACAGGTGATCGCGCACGAGACCAAAAGGGCAATGGCGACAAGCGTGATCGTCCGGGTGGCGGCACGCGCTTCGATAAGGGCCCTCGTATCGACAAAGGCCGTCGCGATGACAATCGCCGTCAGCCCGAAGTCATTACGGCCTCGCCACCAAAGCGGTCTGGAGTAGATCCAGATAATCCGTTTGCCAAACTGGCGGCACTCAAGGCCTCGCTCGACAAGAGAGGCGAGGGAGCAGGCTCCTGATGACATTGGCTGTCGGCGGTATTCCGGGTCAGCGCCTCGATGTGTGGCTGTGGTATGCGCGGGTGGCAAAGACACGAACGTTGGCACAGGAGCTGATTCACAAAGGCAAACTTCGGGTCAATCGGCACCGGACTGACAAGGCCGCACATCCTCTGAGACTAGGCGACGTCGTCACGATTTCACTCGGTCCAAAGGTGCGATTACTCAAAGTCCAGGGGTTCGCCTCGCGGAGGGGGCCAGCCTCGGAGGCGGCAATCGTCTATCACGAATTGACTCCGGAAACAGATCGGACCAAAGCAAAGAGCTCGAATGACAATGCTTCTTGCGCGTCTGCAACAGCTGGCGCGCCTCAAGCTGTTCGGGATTCTGGAGCGGGCCGGCCAACAAAACGCGAGCGGCGCGCTCTCGTGCGACTGAAAGGCCAGATGATTTGATAGTCGTCCTGCAGCTTGGTGCTTGCGTCAAGTCCAGTGCCATGGTTCACGGACATGGGCATTAAGTTCATTGGCATGAGGGCCAGACCGCTCCAATCAAGCGATGACGATTACGACCGGAAAGAAGCATGACCTACATCGTCAATGAAAACTGCATCAAGTGCAAATACACCGATTGCGTTGAGGTTTGTCCGGTAGACTGCTTCTACGAAGGTGACAATATGCTCGTCATCCATCCCGATGAGTGCATTGACTGCGGTGTTTGCGAGCCCGAGTGTCCGGTTGATGCGATCAAGCCAGATACTGAGCCCGGAACTGAGAAGTGGCTGGAAATAAACAGAAAGTTCGCGGAATCGTGGCCTAACATTACGGCCAAGAAGGCTGCGCCTTCCGACGCAGATGACTTCAAAGACGAAAAAGCAAAATTTGAAAAATATTTTTCTCCAGAACCAGGTTCAGGCGACTAAGATAGAAAATTGTTCCAGAACACGGCTTGGGTCTAGGTCCGGTATTGCTCAAGTTAAACCTCGTGCGCACGCAACTTAAGGATAACGGTTCAGGCCGCCGGTTGTGTCCCACCGTCCAGCCCTTCATTTGCCGTGAAGAATGTGTTAGTGTGCACTGCGTGATGGCAAGAAGTGAGCACAGATCCTGAACGGCCGAGAACAAAAGGGCTCTAATCTGCAAGAGAGGTTTGTGCTCAATAAGACGACATGGGGCGTCAACTGGGCCAAAACAGAGCCGGACTGGAATTGTAGTACTAGGCCAAAAACGAGCGCATACGGCACGGCCTCTGGATAAAGAGGGCGGGCGGCGATGTGTGCGTAGAACACGATGTGACGGCCCCCGGCGCATCGGTCAATCAGCCGGCCTCCCTTGTTTTGGGGTGCCGCGATCCTCCTGGGCAATGTGCCTGGTTCGATTTGTACGTTAGAGTGAGATGAACGAAATGGCTCAGAAGAAAAAGGTTCAGGTTGTTGCCAAGGCTGCGGCGAAGCCTGTTTTACGCAAAGCCACCCCTGTCAAGGCCGCCCCAGCCCTGGTCAAAGTTTCAAAGGTTAAGGCCGAGTTAACTCAAAAAGCGCCCGTCAGCAAGACAAAACCCGCGGCAGCCGCGGTGGTTGCCAAGACCGCTGTAAAGTCCATCAAAAACGCGGCGCTTGGAGTCAAGGTTGAAGCCAAGCCCGTGTCTCAGCCGATAATGCTGAAAAAACCAGCCGTTGGCATGCTCAAGGCTGCCATCCACGCTGCCGCGAAGCCGGTTACTGCACCCGCAGCAGCGCGCGCACTGCCGGCGGCTGTGCAGAAAGTTGCTGGTCAAAAGATCACCGCCCCCGTTGCCGTTCCTGCAGCCGCTATCGCCACGCCGAAAGCGATCGCTGAAAAGACAGCCGCCGCGCGTCAGGTTCTCGCCACACAGAAAAAGCCTGTCAGCCAGCGCCATGGTTTCAAGGCCAACGAGTTTATCGTTTATCCCGCTCACGGCGTGGGCCGCATCGTCGGAATCGAAGAGCAGGAAATTGCCGGCATGGCTCTCGAGTTGTTCGTGATCAACTTCGAGAAGGAGAAGCTCACGCTGCGCGTCCCGACGGGCAAGCTCGCTAGCGTCGGCATGCGCAAGCTTGCCGATGACGGCATCGTCAAGAGGGCCATGGAAATCTTGAAGGGCCGCGCGCGCATCAAGCGTACAATGTGGAGCCGCCGCGCTCAAGAATATGTTGCGAAAATCAATTCTGGCGACCTCGTTTCGATCGCTGAGGTGGTGCGCGACCTCTATCGTTCTGAAGCACAGCCCGAGCAGTCATACTCTGAACGCCAGCTCTACGAAGACGCGCTTGATCGTATGGCACGCGAAATTGCGGCCGTTGAAAAGCTCGACGAGCGCGGCGCTGTTCAACGCATCACGGAAGTGTTGTCGAAGAGCGCGAAGAGCCGCCGCCTTGCAGCCGATGGCGAAGCGGTTGGCGAAGCAGCCTAACGCGCCGCACTAGAGCATCGATTAAAGATCGACAGCGCCCGGAGTCTTTGGCTCCGGGCGCTCTTCGTTTGGACGCGGCGTTTCTCCGGTACCGGGTTCGGGGACGGGCAGTTCAGGAATGGCGCCTTGGGAAGCGCTACTGTTGGATTGAACACCTTGGCGCGGCAAGCGATAACGCAGCGAAGGGCCATCTAACACAATTTCGATCTCGGCCGGATGCGAGACGCTCATCATTGGTCCGTTGCGCCGCTCGATCCAGCCGCGGACTTCGACAACCTTGTCCTTGAAAGCGTCCAGCGATGCGGCCCAATCGGGATTTGCTGTCATGACGGCCTTAGGAATTTGGATCGTAAAGTCTTGGCGCCAGTTCTCGCCGAAGTTCAGGTAGGTAGCGCTTTTCGTGTGCGAAACAGATACAACGCGGCCCGCGACCACCTGAAACGAACTGCGCAAGTACATCAACAGCGCAGTACGCGTAGCGGACTTAGGCCGGTATAGGCCGGTCTGCCAAAGCCCGAGACGGCTCTGCCGGGCTACGCGCTCATGGGCTAGAAGCTCAGGCAAACATTCGCTCGTGCCTGGAACTGCAGTGGCTCTTGCTTGCCCGCTGGAGAGCAGCACGCCTTGGACCCAGATGCGGTTTTCGCCCTTGCCCACGAAGAGATGAGCAACATGCCGCCCATAGCGGTCGGCTCGTGCCGCGCCAAATGCGATCTCGACGGTTTTTCCAAGAAGCATGGAGGATAAAGTGGCGATGGCGCTGGTCTCAGCTGGCCATGTGCCCGCAGCTGCATTCCCGTCGCGCGCATGGGGTGCCAAAGTGCCAGCGAGTTTGACTTCGGTTCCATCTTCGAGCGTGATGCTGTCAGCGCCGTTGATGCGTGTCACGGTCTTGATTGCGCCGAGCTTGAGTGCGCAGCCCTGCTCAACTGCGCCGGCTGATGCGCCAAACCAGACGGACGTTGCCGCGATGAAAACAAAGTTGCGGCGGCAGCTCGTTTGGCGGCTTCGACACATTTTTCGCAACAATTTGTGCCCCACTTGTTGGAGACCGAAGTCAACTTGAGTTCTGACTCCGGGCCACATTGCTGCGAAGTGCCATTAAGTTCAAAGCTGGAAATTCTCGAACGAAAGAGTCCACGGCACAACGTTTTTTAACGTGATGCTACTCTGATGGTCGAGCGTTATGACGGTATCGTTGCCGGCCTGGCGGATATTCTCGATCAGGGTGAGGTAATTTTTTATGCCTGTTTCCCGTAAGTCGATTTTGTCGTCTCTGACGCCAAAAGATCCGGGGTGGAAATCAAGAACCACATCGTGACCGTGTCCAGTCTTGAACCGGAAAGTGTCGTGACCTGCGCCGCCCGAGAACGCGTCATTGCCTTTTGAACCGAGTATAGTGTCGTCTCCGGCTCCAAGGCTGATCCGTTCAATTCCCGTAATCGCAATCTTTGAAAAGTCGAAGCAATCGCTGCTCTTCGTTCCAACGATAGCATCGTGCTTGCCAGCGCCGCCGTCGATTTTTTCGATGCTTATCAGGTTGGATTGATTTGATTTCATCAAGATGACGTCGTTGCCCGTTCCGCCCCTAATGGTGTCGTACCCCAATCCTCCATTGAAAACGTCTAGCCCGGCATGGCCGCGCACCTCGAAGACGTCATTGCCGCCACGGCCAATCAGCATATCATTGCCGTTTTTTCCGTAAAAGACGTCGTTTTCATTCGTTCCTGTCAGGGTATCGTTGCGATGAGTTCCGATAAAGACATGACGATTTACAACAGGCTCAGGAAATATCGCGAGCGAGGCGGATGCCTGCGCGGTTCCGCCTTGGCCATCAGAGACAGTGTAGTTGAACGAGGCGGTGCCCGAGTAATTGCCGGCAGCGGCGAATAGAATATCGCCATTTTGCGATAGGGTCACGGTTCCGCCGATGGCGCCTGAGAGGGAGCTCACTTGTAAGAGGTCGCCGTCAACGTCCCGGTCATTGCCGAGCAGGGCCGATGCGGCGATTACTTTCGTGCTTCCGGCCTGAAGGTTGCCGAGAACATCGGCGAACGCTAAAGGATTGTCGTTAAGCGCGGAAATCATAGGGTTGAAAGTATATTCGGTTGTTCCGCTGAGTGCGTCCGTGACAACGATTGTGAAGGCGTCGGCGCCGTTAGCGTTTTCGTTCGGCCGGTACAAGAAGTTTCCGCCCTCACCAAGAACAACGCTGCCAAGATGCGGCCCAGCACCGTCTTTGATGCGATAGATCAAACTATCGCCGTCGGCGTCGGTTGCAAAAATCCGGCCCGACGATTGCGCGTCTTCGACGACGGGCGCTAACAGGGCTGTGCTAATCTGCGGCGGCCGGTTGGGGAAAAGCGCGATCTCCGCCAATGCCGAACTTGTGCCGCCGCGCCCGTCCGATACCGAATATCTAAAGTTGACCGAGGTCGCGCCACTGTCGGGAGTGATGACGACATTGCCGTCAGCGTCGAGTGTGGCGCTGCCCTGACTAACGCCGGTGACGGAGGTGATCTGCAACGCGTCACCGTCACTATCGCTGTCGCTTTCCAGGAGAGCCAAGCGGCTGACTGTAAAACTTCCGGTGCCTGCATAAATGTAACTGTCGGGGCGGGCGTCTGGGACATCGTTGCTGGTCACGATGGCGGCTGTGGCACGCTCTTGAACTGCGGCCGTGTTCCAGACCGTTCCGGTCACGAACTCGACGGTCTCAATGGCCGAACCGTTAAAGTGATCGCGTACCGTGATGCTGCCGCCGCCTGCGAAACGCAAAATCAAATCGTCCATTGCAGTTGGATCGCGATAAAATCGGACGTCGTCCTGGAGGTAGTTGCCAGCTAGTACGATGACATCCTCTCCGGCATCTCCCGGCGCATCGATGATGATGTCATTGCCATCCCCGGCCTCGTACACATAGCCGTCGCCTCCACTGCCGCCACGGAGTTCGTCGTCTCCCTCGTTTCCAGCGAGCGTATCGTCACCATCTCCGCCGGCGAGCGTGTTATCGAACCGGTTTCCAACGATGGTGTTGCGCAAGCTGTTGCCCTGGCCGCTCTGCGCAGTTCCTGTCAATGTGAGGTGTTCGACATCGTCTCCAAGAACGTAGTCAACGGCGCTGTAGACCTGATCGAAACCTTCGCGGTTCACTTCGACGACCCGGTCACCAGTGGAATCGACATAATATGTGTCGTTGCCCCGGCCGCCGGCCATGATGTCGTCGCCTATGCCGCCGTCGATGCGGTCGCCGCCGGTGCTGCCTGTGATGGCGTCATTGCCACCTAGCCCCTCAATTTGGAACGGGCCTCCGTCAGTCATTGAAATGACGTCGTCACCTTCGGTTGCGCTCGAAACAGCGGGTGCAAAAGCTCGCGCAGAAACGGCGGTGTCGCGCAGTTCTTTAGGGAGATAAGAAGCGGGCCGCTCATCTAAGGCATCAATGAAACGCGAAGCGCTTGTCGCCGAACGAACGGCTTCTTTCCAGCCTGGGTAGTCCTCGATGGTTTCACCGCTTTCCACGGCGAGAACGAAATCAAAGGTCTCCGGGAAAGTGATCCCTAGATCGCCATCTTGCCAATCAATGACCCGGATTAACGCCTGGGTCTCAAATTCTACGGCGACCCTCGTGATCTCTGGGCCAGGAGGTTCGCCCGGACCATTATCGACTCTGTAGGATTCTGGATGTCCTTGATAAAGAGTGATGAGGAGATCGGCACCATCCATTTCGAATGTAATTTGTCCGGCGAACTCGATAAATCCGTCGATCACATTTTCATCCGGTAGGCCCCATTCAAAAATCGCGACGT
Organism: Hyphomicrobium sp.; assembly: GCA_043718455.1. Taxonomy (GTDB): domain Bacteria; phylum Pseudomonadota; class Alphaproteobacteria; order Rhizobiales; family Hyphomicrobiaceae; genus Hyphomicrobium_B. The sequence goes on along the minus strand of JAYSVT010000145.1, from coordinate 9,107 downwards.
CGTTGAATTCGTCGATTTTGAAAGGTGCGCCGCTGATTTGGAATAAGTCGGATCCTTCGTACTCGCCACGCTGGGTCTTAAATAATTCATGCGGAATATAAATCTTGTCTTCCGTTTCCGCGTCTAGGATGACGAATTCGGGCGTGTAGTCGCCCGTGCCCATGGCCGACAGGACGAAAATATCGCTACCCTCACCCCCGTGTCCAATCGTCCAACCGGCGCCACTGACAATCGTGTCGTCACCATCGTTGCCATAAAGCTCGATGTCGTATGCGAGCGGGCTTGCTTCCGTGAATGGCACGATTAGGCGGCCGTCGAGGACGTCGTTACCCTTCCCGCCATCAACGACGGTAACTGTGGAGCCAGCGTAAATGATATCGTCGCCGGCCGATCCTGTAATCGACTCGACCGAGTGCGCCCAGATACCCGCGTCCTGTCCGGCGTTTGCGATGGTTTGGATAGAAATTATACTGTCATCAACAACATTGATGATCAGAGGCACGACACTTTCTCTGAATATCAGTTCGTCGCCCGTGCCGCCACCGGGCGAGTCGTCAAGATCGAATTCGATGGGGACTTCAAGTATGTCTAGTCCCTCGCTAACCGTGACAACGTCGCGGCCCCTCAGCCAGCTTACTTTTTCGATAGAGAAGAGCTGGTCCGCACCGCCCTCAAAAACCGTCAAAAAGTTTGGCGTTTTGTGGTCGACGACATGCTGGCCTTTTATGAACGTGACATGTCCGACGCCCGAGTAATCGATCGTATCCTGGCCGTCATCGACGTAGCTCAAGTTTGGCTCGCCGCCGTGAATGATGTTTATGCCGTCAGACCAATAAATCCTGTCGTCATCGTTTCCGCCGTAGAATTTCTCCGCCGCGACCGCTCTGGCCGAACCACGAAGAATATCTTCGCCGAGTCCGCCAGCAACTTGCGTGAAACTGCCGCCGAGCGTTATCTCATCGACCTGCGTTGTTCCCAACAGCGTAGTTGTCCCGGGCGAGAAGCGGATTCCGAATGGCATCAAAAAATTTATGTCGATACCCACGCTCCAGAGCATCGTCGCAACCGCAGACGAAGAGTTGATGGTGGGCGACGGTCCAAACGGTAATGAAAATCCGATATAAGGGTGCGCCTGAATCTGAAGTTCGGTGCCGTAGTTGGACATCTCATCCCACAGGCTGAGCGCCTGAGAACCGGTATAAATAACGCGGCTGCCGCGGCTTTCAGGTGTTCCGATCTTATCGACCAGCGCGTCGCCGCTAGCCCCGTTAATGGCTGCCAGCGAAATGTAAGCCTCTTCGCCTTGGACCCCGAGGGTTGCACCGATCAATCCGCCATCTTTGGTGCCCTCTAGAACATACCAATGGTCTTGACGGTCTACGAAACTTGTTTCGTCTTGATAGACGATTTGGATGTGGTCAAACTTTAACAGACCAAGAAAATAAGACTGTACCGGGGTGTATTCGACGCGGATGGTACCCATTCGAATTGATCTCCACAAACTATGATCAGCGATAAATTCAACTTATGGGTGTGAACGCAGAAGTTAATTCGTGACCGGTTACTTCAATCTTTTGGAGACGCCTCCGTCTATGCCGATATTAACGGCGAGTGTTTCGTCATTTTGGCTAGTAATCTCAAATTTTTATGAGTTCTTCGTTGCGACAAGTGAAACTCGGTGTAGTGGCGCATGAAGCGCAATGTTCTTTGTATTATATCAACGCAGAGTTGAAATAGAGCTTGTCAAACTTCGTTTGGTTCAGGACGAGGGGACGCGATGGCGCGATAGGTGCCGGCCGTGTAGGGCATGGTAGCGGCCGGTCGCTTGACGGCAGGAAAGCAGCACCGCATAGCTTTGGGTATGTCTAGACGCGTTTCATCGACGTGTTCGATGGCCCCGTAGCTCAGCTGGATAGAGCAACGGTTTCCTAAACCGTAGGCCGCAGGTTCAAATCCTGCCGGGGTCGCCAGCCCGCTGGTGAAACGGGCGACGGTGGCATCGCCCGTTAGTTCCAAAATTTGCGAACATGAACGGCCAGTTGTGGCACTGTTGACGACCAGAGAACGGACCGAAGCCACGATGCAGGGCAAGATCGAGATTGCGATCGCTGATAAGAATCCGGTCGTACGCGCGGGTCTTGAAAACATGATTTCGAAAGACGACCGCTTCAACGTGGCCGGGCTTTATTCGACCGGCGCGGCGTTTCTGGCGGCGAGCGAGAAAGCACTGTTTCAGGTCGCGGTAGTCGGCTGGTCGCTGCCCGACATGAATGGCGGGGTCGTGCTGAGCGAAATCAAGAAGCGCCAATGGCCCTTTCGCGTCATTATTTACACAGGTGAAATCGGGACTGACGTTTTGCGGCGCGCCATTAAGGGCGGGGCCTGGGGGTTCGTGTCGAAATCCGAAGAGCCGTCTGTACTTTTGGAAACGATCACCACTGTCGCGCGCGGCCGCTTGTCGCTACCCTACATCGACATCGATCAGCTGAATTATGATCCGCTCGGCATGTTAACGACGCGTGAGCGCGAGCTACTCGCGGCCCTTGCCAATGGCTGGACGAATTTGCAGATCGCAGCGCGCACTGGAATTACGCGTAACACCGTGAAATACCACCTAAAAAACCTTTACGACAAACTTGGCGTGTCCAACCGGGCGATGGCCGTTGCGCTCTACATGTCATCACCTCGAGATGGCCAATAGACTGTTCGACTTGGCATCGATGCCATAGTGGGTAGTTCCACCTACCCTGCTGCTAACATTTTCCCTCCCCAACGGGGTGTTGCAGCACAATTGCCACTCCCACAGTGTCCGGCTGTGACTTAGTCCAAAGTCGGAAGCCGCGACTAAGCGGCGCCCCAGAGAATTCAAGCCATTGACGCTACCCGATCATCGTCGGCCGGGTCGTCAACGGTTCAATGACAATTTGCGCGGAGGAACCACAATGCAAGCCGTTACACCCCACCTATTTATCCCTGGTCCAACAACAATCCCCGATCGAGTTCGCATGGCAATGAATATTCCGATGGAAGACATGCGCAACCCGGAATTCCCGAAGTTCACGCTGCCGATTTTTGAAGACCTCAAGAAGGTTTTCAAGATGAAGGACGGCCGCGTTTTCATCTTCCCGTCGTCGGGTACCGGCGCGTGGGAATCGGCGATCACCAACACGCTCGCAGTCGGCGACAAAGTTTTGATGTCGCGCTTCGGTCAATTCTCGCTCCTGTGGGTCGATATGGCCGAGCGCATGGGGCTCAAGGTCGAGCTGTGCGATGAAGAGTGGGGCACGGGCGTGCCGCTCGAAAAGTACGCCGACATCCTTGCCAAGGACTCGGTGCACGAAATCAAGGCCGTTTTCGCCACCCACAACGAAACCGCAACCGGCGTGTCGTCCGACATTGCGGGCGTGCGCAAGGCGCTTGACGCTGCAAAGCACCCGGCACTCTTGATGGTCGATGGCGTATCGTCGGTCGGTTCGCTCGACATGCGCATGGGCGAGTGGAAAGTCGATTGTTGCGTTTCCGGTTCCCAGAAGGGCTTCATGCTGCCGACCGGCCTCGGCATTCTCGCCGTTAGTCAAAAGGCGCTCGACGCCAACAAATCTCTGAACGGCCGCATGAATCGTTGCTTCTTCTCGTTCGAGGACATGATCAAGACCAACGATCTTGGATTTTTCCCGTACACGCCGGCGACACAGCTGATCCGAGGTTTGCGCAGTTCGATCGACCTGATCAACGAAGAAGGCCTCGAAAATATTTTCGCACGTCATAAGCGATTGGCAACGGGCGTTCGCGCTGCTGTCGACGCTTGGGGCCTCAAACTCTGTGCCAAGGAAGCGAAGTGGCATTCGGATACGGTGTCTGCAATTCAGGTTCCGGATGGCATCGATGCCAACAACGTCTTGAAGACCGCGTTCTACCGCTACAATACGTCGCTCGGAACCGGTTTGAACAAGCTCAACGGCAAGGTGTTTCGCATCGGACATCTCGGCGCGCTCGACGAATTTATGGTTGGCGGCGTGTTGTTCGCGGTTGAAATGACGCTCAAGGACGTCGGCGTCAACTTCAAGCTCGGCTCAGGTACGGGCGCTGCCGCCGAATACTTCAGCAAGACCGCCACACGCTCCGCAACGGGCGCCACGACGGCTAAGGCGGCCTGATTTTTTGCGCCCGGCCGGATGCGGCTGGGCGCTCTACACTTTCCGGAACATGACTGAGGTGCTGGCGTCAATATCGCTGGGCCTCGCACTCCTCTCAACAAACAAGACACTCAGGGAAGGTTACGTCACATGAGCTATACGCTTTATCCTCTCCGCAAGCAGCGCTTGCAGCGCTCTTACCTTGCGGTTCCAGGCTCCAACACGACCATGATCGATCGTGCGCTGAAGAGCGCCGCAGACTACGTTTTCCTCGACTGCGAAGACGCTGTGGCGCCGCCGGAAAAAGAGCAAGCCCGTAAGAACATCATCCAGGCTCTGAACGATCTCGATTGGAAGGCTGCTGGCAAAAGCGTTTCGGTGCGCATCAACGGTCTCGACACGCACTATATGTATCGCGACGTCGTCGATATCTGCGAGCAGGCCGGCGCGAAACTTGATACGATCCTTATTCCAAAGGTTGGCGTTCCGGCTGACGTCTATACGGTCGAAACCATTGTCAGTCAGATCGAAGTGGCCAAGGGTTTGCCGCATAAGATCGGCACCGAAGCCTTGATCGAAACCCCGCTCGGTATGGCCAACGTTGAAGCGATAGCCTCAGCCAACAGCCGTCTTGAATCGATGCACTTCGGCGTTGCCGATTACTCAGCCTTTAACAAAGCGCGCACCGTCGTCATCGGCGGTTTGAATCCCGACTACCCCGGCGACCAGTGGCACTTCCCACTTTCGCGCATGACGGTTGCATGCCGCGCATTCGGTCTGCGTCCCATCGACGGCCCGTTTGGCGGCATCGACGATCCGGAAGGCTACAAGGCCGCCGCCCGTCGCGGCGCAGCACTCGGCATGGAAGGCAAATGGGCCATCCACCCGTCGCAGATCGAGCTTGCAAACGAAATCTACTCGCCGACGGCCGCTGAAATTACGCGCGCCGAACGCATCCTCGTGGCGCTCAAGGAAGCTGAAGCCCAGGGCAAGGGCGCGGCTTCTCTCGATGGCAAGATGATCGACGCAGCATCTGAAAAGATGGCGAACAATCTCTTGGCGACAGCCGCAGCCATTAAGAAAAGCGAAGCCGCTCGCAAGGGCTAAGCGCAGCTTGAACCCGTAGTCATCGAAAAGTTTTAGGAGGTCCGAACATGGACATTCATGAGTATCAAGCCAAAGAACTTCTCGCGAAGTTCGGCGTGCCGATCCCGCGTGGCGGCCTTGCCTACAGCCCCGAGCAGGCGACCTACCGCGCTAGCGAATTGGGTGGCACGGTCGTCGTCAAAGCGCAAATTCACTCAGGCGCGCGCGGCAAAGCCGGCGGCATCAAAATTTGCAAAAACGAGCAAGAAATCGAAGACGCTGCCGAAGCCCTTCTCGGCCGCAAGCTCGTTACGCATCAGACCGGCCCTTCCGGCAAGCTGGTGTCGCGCCTCTACATCGAAGAAGCGACGAACATCGATAAGGAAATCTATTTAGGCTTCGTTTTGGATCGTGCTTCCGAGCGCGTCATGGTCGTAGCTTCCGCTGCGGGCGGTATGGATATCGAGGAAATCTCGGCGAAGAAGCCCGATTCGATCATTCGCGTGAGCGTCGATCCGGCTGTCGGCATGCAGCAGTTCCAGGCGCGCGAAATCGCTTTTGGGCTCGGCGTCGATCCGGAGATCGTGAACAAACTGGTTCCAGCCGTCATGGGTTGCTACCGCGCGTTTCGCGATCTCGACGCGACCATGGTCGAAATCAATCCTCTGGTCATCACCAAGGAAAAGACCGTCGTGGCGCTCGACGCCAAGATGTCGTTCGACGAAAACGCGCTCTTCCGCCGTCCTTCAATTGCAGAACTGCGTGACAAGAGTCAGGAAGACCCGCGCGAAACATACGCCAACGACCGCGGCCTTTCCTACGTTGGCCTCGATGGCGACATCGGCTGCGTCGTCAACGGCGCCGGTCTTGCGATGGCAACGCTCGATATGATCAAGCTCGCCGGCGGAGAGCCAGCAAACTTTCTCGATATCGGTGGCGGCGCATCGCCCGAACGCGTGACCAAGTCGTTCCGCGCCGTGCTTCGCGACAAGAACGTCAAAGTCATCCTCGTCAACGTTTTCGCCGGAATCAACCGTTGCGATTGGGTTGCAAAAGGCGTCGTCGATTCGATCAAGGAACTGAACATCACCATGCCGGTGATTGTGCGGTTAGCTGGCACTAACGTCGAAGAAGGCCGCAAGATCATCGATCAAAGCGGGTTGACTATCATTAGCGCCGATACGCTCGGCGACGCCGCCGCCAAGGCCGTCGCCGCCGCCAAAAAAGTCGCGTAAACCGGGAGGTCCTCAGTCATGGCTATCTTTATCAATGAGAATACCCCGATCCTGATCCAGGGCTTTACCGGCCGCATCGGCACGTTTCACGCTCAGGAAATGATCGACTACGGTACCAACGTAATCGGAGGTGTCACGCCGGGCAAAGGCGGCACAACCCATCTCGGCCGTCCGGTTTTCAATACCGTCAAGGGCGCGGTTGAAGAAGCGGGCGCGGAAGCGTCAATCGTGTTCGTGCCACCGCCCTTCGCGGCTGACGCGATCATGGAAGCGGCAGACGCTGGCATCAAATATTGCGTGTGCATTACCGACGGCATTCCGGCCCAGGATATGATCCGCGTGAAGCGCTATATGCGCCGCTACAAAAAAGAGAACCGTATGATTCTGACGGGACCCAACTGCGCGGGAACAATCTCGCCCGGCAAGGCCATGCTCGGAATTATGCCGGGCCACATCTACCTTCCGGGTCGCGTCGGCATCGTTGGCCGTTCTGGCACGCTTGGCTATGAAGCTGCTGAACAGCTCAAGAATCTAGGTATCGGCGTTTCGACGTCGGTCGGCATCGGCGGCGATCCGATCAATGGTTCGTCTCACCGTGATGTGATTGAGCATTTCGAAAACGATCCCGATACCGACGCGATTTTGATGATAGGCGAAATCGGCGGGCCGCAGGAAGCCGAAGCCGGGCTCTGGTCTAAAGAGCACGGAAAGAAGCCGCTCGTCGCGTACATCGCCGGCCTTTCGGCGCCGAAGGGCCGCCGCATGGGCCACGCAGGCGCCATCGTTTCGGCGTTTGGCGAATCGGCAGCCGAGAAAGTCGATATCCTGAAAGGCTGCGGCGTAACCATTGCGGCGACGCCGTCCGAGATGGGATCGTCGATCGCATCCGTTCTCGGCAAGTCCAAGAAAGTGGCCTAATTAACGCAGGCATCCGGTCTCGTTGAGGCCGGATGCTCGTTTGATCCGATAATTGGCCCGGCAGCGGCTTGCGCGGGCTGATTGCTCGGTTAAAATACATAAAATCTGAAAGGATCTGAGCATGCAGGCTAAAGCAAATCAGGCTCAGCCGCAGAAGCTTGACGAGTTCGCGTTGCGCGACGAGCTGAAGCGTCTTAGGGCGCAGATCCCCGATAATCCGTCCCTCAATCCCATTCTCAACGTAGCTTTTGATCTGTCGCGACGCCTGGAGACGGGCACGATAGCCTACGAGGAACTAAAAGCGCTTGCAGGGCGCATCATGGATCGTGCCTGCATTCACCGCGCGGGCCGCCTGCGCGAGCGCATTGGTTACGTGGATCAAGCGGCGACGCTCAAGGATTTTACGAGTTACGTCGAACGTATCGCAGATGAAGCCGGTTCTCTTGAAGCCTTTGGCAACCGTTGGCAGCGCGCACGTACCGGTATCGTTTTGACGGCTCATCCGACATTTGGTCTGTCGGACGATCTCTATAAGCGCATGGTCGAGATTGCCGTTTCGGGTGCATCGGGTACGGATGCGACAATTGGCATGCCTCACCGGCCGGCGCCCGGCATTTCACTGGTCCACGAGCACAAGTGTGCTCAAGACGCGATCCACAATTTGCGCAACGCGTACGAAGAACTCCTGCATGGGTTCTACAGCGTCGCAGCACAGAAATTCGGCGCCAAAGCCTACGCTTTGCGTCCCAAGCTGACTACATTTGCCTCGTGGGTCGGTTATGATCTCGACGGACGCACGGATATTGCTTGGAATTTTTCGTTTAAGGTCCGCCTGCAGGAAAAGCGTGCGGCACTTGTCGATATCCGCGAGCGCTTTCTAAACCTGAAGCACAAACTGGGAGACAGCGACGCCGTTCAGCGAATTGCGCGTCAACTGACGGCCAAACTCGATCTCGCAATAGCCGCTGTCGATGAGCAAGCTAAAGCACTTGAAACCGTTGGGTCGGATTCCAAGGCACTGGCGAGAGCAGCAAATCTGATTACGAAAACCGACGGCTACAATCTGACGTCCGTTGAACCGCTTGTGACGCTGCTCACGTCTCTGATGGATGCAACGGACGCCCCGCAAATGAAACGGGCGGTCGCCGCTCTGACGGGCCTTGTTGAGGCAACAGGACTCGGCTCGTCGCACATCCACTTGCGCATTAATGCGCTCCAGCTGAACAACGCGTTTCGCGCCTATGTGCACGAACCCTGGACGCGCGATCTAACCGAACGTCAGGCGCTCGCCCGCATCGTCGAGATGATTAGAACGTGCCAAAAGGAAAGTGTGAACTTCGCGACGCTGGATCTTGAAACGGCGACGGCCATTCGCCAGTTCGCTCTTGCCGCTCAAATTCATAAGCATGTTGATCGCGAGACGCCGATCCGCTTCTTGATCGCAGAGTGTGAGTCGCCTGCAACTGTTCTGATCGCCGTGTTTTTCGCCAAGCTGTTCGGGGTCGATGGAATTACCGATATTTCGCCGCTGTTCGAGACGCCGTCGGGACTTGAGAACGGCGCGCGCATTATGGAGCGGCTGATCGAGCTTGAGGCGTATCGCGATTACGTGCGCGGCCGCGGCCGGATTTCCATTCAAACAGGGTTCTCCGATGCTGGCCGCTTCATTGGCCAAATTCCGGCAACTCTTGCAATTGAACGTTACTATAACGGACTCGCAGACATCGTTGCC
>JAYSVT010000144.1:0-2011 GCA_043718455.1 Hyphomicrobium sp. | reverse complement strand
CCCATTGCGGGCGAATCATGTGCAAGGTGGTGATGGTGCCGTAATCGACGCGAAAGTTCGGATTGCGCATCATCTTGGCGACCAGGCCACTCGCGCGCGCCTCGTGACAGCACGCTTCTGCGAGTTCCACATCCACGTTCACTTCGAAGTTGTAACGAAACAGGTTCGGAAAGATCGGATCAACCGATTTGCCGCGTAGGGTTGGCACGCCCAGAAAATGATGGCCCAACTGCGTGACCCAATGCGGTGAGTGCACCAACAGCACATCGGGCTGCAGACGCTCGATACTTTTGCGCGCCCGCTCATAGGCCCACCGCAATGGCTCCCAACCGCCGCGCGAGCGCGGCTCGTTTTGAGACGGATTTTCGCCATACACGAGATGCGGCGGGTGGGGCGCCAGAAAGCCGGCAATAATTTCGCCTTTGCGCATGGCAGAGTGCCTCTAGGTGACAAGCGGTTTATAGGCGGTGCACTTGATCTCGATCCGAATCAGCGGGTGTGGCAATTGGTGTACCGCCACGGTGGTCCGGGTTGGACCATCATAGTCAAAAAACTCGCCGTACACTTCGTTGTAGCCGCCGAAATCACTCATGTCGACCAGATAACTGGTGACATCAACCACGTCGCGCAGGCTTGCTCCGGCTACCTGCAGAATTTCCGCGAGGTTCTGCAGGACCTCGCGAGTCTGCGCGCGGATGTCGAAGCGGGTGGTCCCGAAGGCGTCCACTTCTGCGCCTGGAAATGAATTATCCGCCTGCCGTGCACTGGTGCCGGAGACGAAAATAAAGTCTCCGGCGCGTTTGACATGCGGATACTTGCCGCGGGGTTTGGCCATGTTGGCGATCACCTGAGCGCTCATCTTCGATCCTTCGCACACGCGAACTCGGAGGCGCTAGCCTAGGCGGCGCGCTGGCCGACATCAAGCGCGGCGTGAATCGACTTACAGATAGAAGCAACTCCGGGATTGCCCGCCAATGTCTCCTTGAAGGCAGTTTCGCAGCCGGCCCCAATTTAGTTCTGCGTACAAGCACCTTTCGGATATGAAGCGAGGAGCGGCTTTGGCTGCATCTTTACCGCATTGAGTTGGCCAAGCGACACACGAAGTCACCTATCGATATCGCAGCGGTCAAACCTGGGCTCTCAATACCGAACAGGTTGATCAATCCAGCGACTCCATGCACGTCACTTCCTTGCACGACGAAGTCATGTGACGGATTTTCAGCCGGTCCGAGTTTTGGACGTATGCCGCTGTACCCAGGCAGCAACGCCCCATCTTTCAGATCCGGCCAGTAACGACGCACGGCCCGATAGAAGTTCTCCGCTCTCGCTGGATCAACGGAATAGTCGATCGTGTCGATCCATTGCACGTCCGGCCCAAACTTCGCCTGCCCGCCCGTATCCAATGTCAAATGAACGCCAAGGCCTCCGGGTACGGGAACCGGGTAGATCAGCATTGAAAATGGAGAGCGCCCTTTCAGGATGAAGTAGGTGCCTTTGGCATAAAACGGCGTTGGCACGAACCGGCTCGGCAGTCCCTTTATCGAATTGGCCACTGCCGGCGCCTGCAGACCAGCCGAATTGACGAGCAGGCGGCATTGAAGTGACAGCGGCGCTTCGACTCCAGCAACAATTTCCACACCGTCACCATTGGCTTGTCCGCCCATGACGGGAGTATGAAACACGAATGTCGCTCCATGGCTTTGCGCATCGCCTTGCAACGCCAACATGTAGGCATGACTGTCAACGATGCCGGTCGTCGAGGAGAGCAAAGCCGAAGTACAAGCCAGATTCGGCGCCAGGGCGCGTGCTTCGGACGCCGTCAGCAGGCGCATCCCTTCAACATCGTTTGCCTGGGCGCGAGCGAGAATTGCCGGAAGCTTCGCTGACTCTTCCTTCGAGGTTGCGACTATCAGTTTGCCGCAATTTTGAACCGGCACGCTTCTTTCAGAGCAATATGAGTAGAGTTTCCGGCGCCCCTCCACGCACAGGCGCGCCATCAAGCTGCCCTGGG
>JAYSVT010000143.1:0-5828 GCA_043718455.1 Hyphomicrobium sp. | reverse complement strand
CGACCATTCATTGGCACGGGCAGATCCTGCCGAGTGGCATGGATGGCGTCGGCGGTTTGAGTCAGCCGCATATCAAGCCGGGCGAGACTTACGTCTACGAATGGCAAATCGCGAAGTCCGGCACCTTCATGTATCACCCGCACGCCGATGAAATGGTCCAGATGGCAATGGGCATGATGGGATTTTTTGTCGTCCATCCCAAAGACCCGAAGTTCATGCGCGTCGATCGCGATTTTGTATTTCTGCTGAATGCTTACGACATCGATCCGGGTTCATATGTCCCGCGCATCGCACAGATGTTGAACTTCAATTTGTGGAGCTGGAATAGCCGCGTTTTCCCCGGTATCGATCCGCTCGTCGTACGCAAGGGCGACCGGGTCCGCGTGCGCTTTGGCAATCTCACGATGACCAACCATCCGATCCATATGCATGGCTATCATTTCGAGGTGACCTGCACGGATGGCGGTTGGACGCGTCCAGAATCGCGCTGGCCGGAAGTCACAATCGATTGCGCCGTCGGCCAGATGCGCGCCTACGAGTTTGATGCCACCAATGAGGGCGACTGGGCCATTCACTGCCACAAATCGCACCACACGATGAACGCGATGGGACATGATTTGCGGACATTTATCGGCGTCGATCAGTCCGAGTTGAAAAAGAGCATGTCCAAGATTGTTAAGGGCTATATGCCGATGGGTGGCGCCGGCATGGCGGACATGGGCGAGATGGAGATGCCGCTGCCCGACAACACGCTGCCCATGATGACGGGGTTCGGCCAGTTCGGCCCGGTCGAAATGGGAGGCATGTTTTCGGTCGTCAAAGTTCGCGAAGGGCTCGACCGCAACGACTATAAGGACCCCGGTTGGTATAAAAATCCGGAAGGCACGGTCGCCTACAAGTGGACGGGCGATCCGTCAAAACTATCAAACCCCGTTCGCGCTCCGGCCGAACCGGCGGCGACGACCGGGCCTGGCGCGCCCGCCTCGGAAATCGAGGTCAAAGCCGTCAAACCGAGCGGGCATTCGGGACACTGAAGGCAGGCCCAAGGCTAGCGGAAACAATTTGTAACAATCGCGAAATGAAACGGTAGGACGAGGTCCCTATATCCCTTGATAGCGCGATGTCGGCGCAGTTCGTTGAGGGAAACTCCATGAGAACGTTTAATAGGCGATCACACGTTCTGGTGTTAATGGCGGTGGGCGCTGCTCTACCGTTCGCCGGAAATCTTGCCATAGCAGAACCGGGAGCGGCGGGTCATGCGCATAAAGTATTTGCCGCCGGGGAGCCGGGTGACGCCACAAAGCCGGCGCGGACGATCACCATCGCGATGACGGAAGGCGAAGGCAATATGGCCTACGACCCGCCGGAGGTGACTGTTAAGACCGGTGAGCAGGTCAAGTTCGTGATCGCCAATCGCGGTGCACTCGATCACGAGTTCATGCTCGACAGCGTCGAGAAGAACGCAAAGCACCGCATTGCCATGCAGAAGAACCCAGAGATGGAGCACGGCGATCCGAACGGACGCCGCTTGAAGCCCGGCGGATCGGCGGAGATCGTCTGGAAATTCTCGAAGGCCGGAACCTTCGAGTTCGCCTGCCTCATTCCCGGTCACTCTGAGGCCGGCATGAAGGGCGTTGTCGTCGTGTCGGAGAAGTAAATCGCTTCGGCACACACCAAGATCAACAATCTAACAAGGAGTTTAAGTCCATGAAAATCGGATACGCACTGACCGTTGCTTCTTTACTTCTCGCCGGACCGGCGGGTGTAGCGAGCGCAGGTGGTACTCATGACCCAGCGATGCACAAGGTAGCGGAGACGACCGCTGCGGCCAAGCCGGCCGCATCCCTGCCGAAGGTCAGCGGCACCGTGACGAAAGTGGATGAGTCCGCCGGTAAGATCACGATCGATCATCAGGCTATCCCAAACTTGTCGATGGATCCCATGACCATGGTATTCAAGGCGTCGGATGCTGCGCTCCTGAAGGCCGCAAAGCCGGGCGACGCCGTCAAGTTCACGGCCGACAAGGTCAACGGTCAGCTGACCGTGATGAGCCTCGAAAAAGGCAAGTAACAACGTTAGCAGCCCCGGCCGCCGGAGAGACCCCCAGGCGGCCGGTCTGTTATAGGTTGTTCCGCGACGATCAGTGTTACATCGACGAAAGCAAGCATGTCTCCCTCGGATCCCTCTTCCTCAGAACGCGATGCCGGTGCGCCGCCGGCCTCGATCACGGATGCCCATATTCTGATCGTCGATGACGATGGGCAGCTTCGCCAGCTCGTCGCCAAGTTTCTCCGCAGCCAAGGTTATCGCGTGACCGGAGCCCGCGACGGGCGCGAGATGAACGATGCCCTCAAGCTCGTCCTGTTCGATCTCATCATACTCGATGTGATGTTACCGGGGCCGTCGGGGCTCGATCTCTGCCGGGAACTGCGCAAGACATCCTCGACCCCAATCATGATGCTGTCGGCAAAGGGGGACGAAACGGACCGGGTTGTCGGCCTCGAGCTCGGCGCCGACGACTATCTCGCCAAACCTTTCAGTACGCGCGAACTGCTCGCCCGCGTTCGTGCCCTCCTCCGCCGGGCTTCCGTTTCGCCCGACCTCGTTCAGCCGTTGAGCGCCGGCGCCTACGAATTCGAGGGGTGGATACTCGATACGCGCAAACGGCAATTGCTCAATCCCGACGGCGTCGTTATCGATCTCAGCACGGGCGAGTACGATATGCTGCTTGCGTTTGTTGAGAGTCCGCAGCGCGTTTTGACGCGGGAACAATTGCTTGACCTTTCGCGCAATCGTATCGCGACGGGTTTCGATCGCAGCATCGACGTCCAAATCAGCCGTTTGCGCCGCAAGCTCGAGAGTACGGATGAAGGCGGTATCATCAAGACGGTGCGCGGCGCGGGCTACATGTTCGTGCCTTCCGTGAAACGGATCTGAATCTGCCCGCAGCGGGAGTTCGCATGAGACTTGTTCCTGACACCATTGCCGGGCGCACGATTGCGGTGCTTTTGCTCGGGCTCATCGCGTTGCACTTGGCCAGCATCTGGGCTTATCAGCTGGGTCTCGATTCTGAAGTCGGATTGACCAACGCCGCGCGAACGGCCGAGCGGCTGGTTTCAATTCAATCGACACTGAGCCGGTTGCCCGCTGAAAAAAGAGAAGAAACCGCGCATACCCTGTCTGGCGGCGCCTTAGAGGTCCACTACAGCACGGTCCCGCTCGCTGTTGCCCCTGCAGTTATGGACGACCCGGCCAGTGCGCTACAGACTGAAATCGCGAAACGGATGGACAACAGTCGTGACGGTGGTCTCATCGTTGGAACGCCCGCTCAAGGGTCAAGCACGCGCACCGATCCACACTTGACACTTGTTTCGATGCAATTGCCAGACGGCGGCTGGGTCAACACCAATATCGCAGTCCTTAATGGTCCGCACAATTCCATGCGGGCCATCGTTGTTTCGACGGCCCTGATGGCGCTCGGAGTGTTGGGTATTGCCCTTGGCATGGCTCGGAGCGTCACACATCCAATCCGCAAATGCGCCGAAGAAGCTAAACGGGTCTACGTTGCAAGCGAACCACAGCCAATACCGGTCGACGGGCCGAAAGAAGTGCGCGAGCTGGCGACTGCATTCAATGAGATGCAACTGCGTGTCAAAAAACTCGTTGATGAGCGCACCCTTATACTTGCAGCGATTTCCCATGACCTGAAGTCGCCGCTGGCCCGTTTGCGCTTGCGCTTTGAAGACCTTACTGACGAAGACGTGCGCCGCGCTATCGAAACCGATATTGATGACATGCTGCAGATGATCGACTCGTCCTTGGAGTTCCTGCGCAGCGATCACGCTGGCGAGGAGCGCCAGCGTCTTGACCTCGGCGCGATTGTTCGGACGATCTGCGACGACTTCGCCGACCAAGGTTGCGAGGTGATACTCGAGCGGCAAGACAAAGCGATCTTTACCGGCCGCCGCCTCGCCCTCAAGCGTGCGTTCGCGAATTTGATCGGCAACGCTTTGAAGTACGGTCAAAGCGCAGCGGTTCGCGTCGTGGCTACGCCGCAAACCATCATCGTCGAGATTGAGGATCAGGGGCCGGGCATTCCCGAGGACGAACTCAAAAAAGTCCTCGCACCCTTCTATCGCATCGAAACGTCACGCAGTCGCGATACCGGCGGTACAGGACTGGGATTGACGATCGCCCATAGCGTCATCGAAAGCCACGGCGGTTCTCTGCAGCTCAAGAACCGCCCTGAAGGCGGCCTCGTGGTGAAAGTTTTTTTGGCGAGAGCAGAACGCTCCTAAGCACTCCAGACTGTCGGCGTCCGCGAGTTCCACACTCTCACAACCTTGTGAGCACCTGCAATCATCAGACACAATCGCGAAATCTCGCGGTAGCAGCCTTCACCTAAGTTCTGTGCATCGGACATCGGAAACGAGAATGATCTCGCAGCCAAGCGTCTGAATATTCTATCGGTAACGCACAGGAGACAAACATGAAGCGGATTATACTTGCCATCGCAACTGCTGCTATCAGTTCCGCAACACTCATTGGCGGCGCCCAGGCTAATACGATTTGGCGCTATCCTTACAAAAGCACGCCGTATGCCGTTCCCCACGACCATGTGAAAACGGCGGCAGAACGGCCTGCGCATCGTTGATCCAGAATACAATTCTTTGAATAAGATCGCGTGCGCATGGCCGCAGATCCAGGTGATTTGATGCACTGTAGAAGTGACCTCTCACCGCTTCGAGTCAGTCGCGTCGCACGGTAACATTCCTTGGAAGGTTTCCCCCGAAACCGGTCATCAGATCAAACGCTTGGCCCCCAGCGGGCGCATGATGGTTCGGCTATGTAAGTAACCGCAAAGGATTCGAAGATAGCGGCCTCAACGATTTGCAGGCCGACCGAACCGGGCGCAGCAATGGCCGCGCCCGGCGTTACATTGCGATTTACCTCGCCATCGCGGCCTGCCGCGATTGCGCCTTCTGAAGCTCCAAACTCTGATCGAGTGACTTGGTCGCTGCTTGATCAAGCTTGCCGTGCAGCTCGGTGATCTTCTTGGCAGCGCTCTTTTCGATATCGAGCGTTGAAGCAAGCGACTTCGCATCCCCGGCTTTCAGCGCGTCGCGCACCTCGGGCGCGGCGGCTTCCATGTGCCGGAGGTAGCGGTTGACCTGCGCGGCCAAGGCCGGTTCGGCACTATAGCGCGCCGTCAAATCTGGCTCTGACAGTTTCAGTGCTTCTGCCACCGTCTTCGGCGGATGCTCGATCCCTGTCCGATCTACTGTTGGTGGCACAAAGGCTTTGTCGTAGATCGCCGTCACGGATGCAAACGCCATTTCGATCTCGGCGGCATGCTCGGCGCTGAGCGGCACGACGCCATAGGCCGATTGCCGGTCGCGCCAGGTAAAGCCTGCACCTTTGAGTTCCTGGTTCGCTGATGGCATGTTGGGCGTGCGCACGAATACCGTATCACCCTCGAAGCTGACGCCGATCCGGGGATCGGCGGCGGTGATCGATTTCGCCAACGTCTGCGACTGTTCGGCGGCGTGGATGGCGGCTGCCACACGCGGCAGGCCGTTCTCGACCAGGTTCACGCTATTGGCGACGACCTCAACGGTCCAGCGCTTGTTTTTGGCATCCCAGTGCGCGCCCATTTCTTTGGCGGCGGTGCGCGCGGCTTCCATGCCCGGCGGTATTGCTAAATGCAATCGCGCATTGTGAATACCTAGTTTCAAGTCGGCACTGTGAGCCGGATCATCGGGCTGATAGGCGGCGATCAGTTTCTCCGCCCGAACGTGGCTTTCGCCCATTTCCGCAACAATCCGCCC
>JAYSVT010000142.1:0-5838 GCA_043718455.1 Hyphomicrobium sp. | reverse complement strand
GACTTGATCCGGGGGAGGGGTGGCATAGCGAAGAAAACGTAATGCGCCGAAAGGCAGCAAGCACCAGCGGGTGGTTTGGCAACACTCTCTCAGCGACGTCATCCCCGCGCTTGCGCACGACGTGCGCAAGAAGTACGGCGGGGACCCAGCCAAGCATCCGCACGGCACAAGTGATTGCGGCCCCGCAGTCGTAATGCATCTGATGCGCGAAGAACAAGGATCGTTGGCCAGAGGTTCGGGATGGAAACGCGACGTGGACACAGCGCACTCTCCCTGTTCTTATCCCTGATGCTTGCATGGGTCCCGGCCTGCGATTGCTTCGCAATCGTCGCTCACGCGACGCCGGGATGACGCAAGCGGTGAGAGCGGGGCGCACCCTACGTTTCTTCATTTTGATCGTGCGGGTTACGCGGGCTTGGCGCTGCGCGCGCGAGGATTTCCGGCATCCCGGCGGTGGCGATAAACGCGCCGTAAGTCCGCTGGGCGTGCGGACCAAGCCGCGACGCAACGAACGCCTCCGCAACCACTTCCGGCGCATAGGCGCGCAAAAGTGCGGCGGCCGCGAGCAAAGCCAAGCCTTCGGTCATCAACCGGGCGCGCGCTTCAAAAAAATCCGGCTCTTCGAGGAGCGTGGTCCAGCGTTCAACAGCGGATTTGATGTGCCGGTCGCCGCCGACAATTTTGTTGATCTCGGCCAGCACAAGCAGCGCACACTCGGGTTCGCGTTTCAGAACCCGCACCACATCGAGCGCCATGATGTTGCCCGACCCCTCCCAGATCGAATTGACCGGAACCTCGCGATAGATGCGCGCGAGCGGGGCTTCTTCGACAAAGCCATTGCCGCCGAGACACTCCATGGCTTCCGCCACGAACGGCGGCGCGGTCTTGCACACCCAGTATTTGATCGCGGGCGTCATGAGGCGGCGCCAAGCGTTGCTGGTCTCATCTGCCGGCGTATCGAAGGCGCGCGCCAGCCGGAAGCTCAGCGCGGTTGCCGCTTCAGAATCAAGCGCCAGATCTGCGAGCACCTGTTGCATCAGCGGCTGATCGATGAGCTTTTTCTGAAACGCGCTGCGCTGGCTGGCATGATGCAGAGCGTGCGCAAGAGCCGAGCGCATTAAGGCGGCGGACGAAACAGCGCAATCCAGCCGCGTCGCCGTCACCATTTCGATGATGACGCGCGTGCCCTCGCCTTCATCACTCAAGGCCAACGCATACGCGCCGTAAAACTCCACTTCGGATGACGCATTCGAGCGATTGCCGAGCTTAAATTTCAAGCGCTGAAAGTGCAAAGCGTTGACTGTGCCATCGGGCCGGAAGCGCGGCATGAGAAAACACGTCAATCCGCCTTGCGTTTGCGCCAGAACAAGAAACGCATCCGACATCGGCGCCGACATGAACCACTTGTGTCCGGTTATCGAATAGGGGCGTCCTGTGCCGCTCTGTCCTTCAGGCGTGGCGCGCGTCGTGTTGGCGCGCACATCGCTGCCACCTTGCTTCTCGGTCATGCCCATGCCGAAGGTGGCAGACGTTTTTTTCTCAACGGGTAGAAAGCGGCGGTCATACGTGTCAGCCGCTGCCTTCTGCAACCACGGCACAGCTGCGTCTTCCAGGCGCTTCAAAACCGGCGAGGCGGCGTTGGTCATCGTGATCGGGCAACAATGGCCGGCTTCCATTTGCGCACACAGATAAAGTTTCGCGGCGCGCGTGACGTTGGCGCCTGGACCGCTTTCAAGCCGGTGCACGCCTTCGGCAAAGCTCGTTTCCATGAGCACATGATAAGCGGGGTGGTATTCGACGATATCGAGCCGGTACCCCTTGCTGTCGTGCGTGCGCAAGACGGGCGGATACTCATTGGCGAGGCGGGCCCACTCGGCCGCGTCCTTGCTGCCGGCGATCATGCCGAGACGTTCGAGCCTGTTAGCCGCATCGCTCGCACCTTCGCGGCGGACGGCATCCTGCAGAACCTTGTCCGAAAGGTAGAGATTCACATCCTCGAAAGGCTGCGACTGATTGAACACATCATGAGTTGCGGTTGGCTTCGACATGGCGAATCTGCGCGGTTCTGGCCAAAGATTGATCCAATTTGCCCGAAGTCTACATCAGCCGTTGACCATTGCACGGGGAACCTGCGGCAGACGGCTTGCCCCCGGACCAGACTCCCCGTATAGACACCGCTTTAATGGCTAAATCATCGACGACAAAAGAGCTGACGCGCTTCCCGCGCCGCCACCTGTTGACCTGCGAGGGTCTAACGGCGCCGGAAATCAATTTTCTCCTCGACATCGCCGATAAAGCCGCCGACCGCACGCAAAGCGGGGGCGCCAAGCGCAACGTGCTCGCGAACCGCACGCTCATCAACCTGTTCTTCGAATCTTCGACCCGCACACAGGCCTCGTTCGAACTTGCGGGGAAGCGGCTCGGCGCCGACGTCATGAACATGAACGTCGCGACCTCGTCCGTGACGAAGGGCGAGACGCTGATCGACACGGCCGTGACGCTCAACGCCATGAGGCCCGACATCATTGTCGTGCGCCATCACGCGGCCGGCGCCGTCGAACTGTTGTCGCAAAAGGTCGATTGCTGCGTCATCAACGCGGGCGACGGAGCGCATCAGCACCCCACGCAAGCGCTGCTCGACGCCTTGACCATCCGCCGCGCCAAGGGCCGGGTGGCGGGTCTCACGGTCGCGATCTGCGGCGACATCCTGCATTCGCGCGTGGCCCGCTCGAACATCAACGTCCTGAACACGCTCGGCGCCAACGTGCGCATCATCGCGCCCTCGACGCTTCTGCCCTCCGCGCCAGAACGCTTGGGTTGCGAAGTTTACACCGACATGTGGAAAGGTATCGAAGGCGCGGATATCGTCATGATGTTGCGGCTTCAGAACGAGCGCATGGAAGGCTCGTTCGTGCCCTCGAGCCGCGAGTTCTTCCACTTCTTCGGGCTCGACATTGAAAAGCTCGCACGCGCCAAACCGGATGCGCTGGTCATGCACCCCGGCCCCATGAACCGCGGCGTTGAAATCGCCTCAACCGTCGCCGATCACTCCCGCAGTGTCATCCGCGAACAAGTGGAGATGGGCGTCGCGGTGCGCATGGCCGTACTCGAAGCACTCGCCGTCCACTTGCCTGTGGAAGGTGGCAACACATGAGCAGCACACCCAAATCGTTCGAAAAAGCGCGCGCCAACGGCAAGCCGACCGTGTTCATCAACGCGCGCATTATCGATCCGTCATCGAACCGCGACGAACCCGGCGGGCTGCTGGTCAAAGACGGTCTGATCGCCGACATCGGCGCGCACTTGCGCCGCAATGCCCCCGAGGGCGCGGTTGTCATCGACTGCAAGGGACACGTGCTGGCACCCGGCCTCATCGACGCGCAGGTGTTTTCCGGCGAACCCGGCTTCGAGCATCGCGAAACCTTGAAAACAGCGAGCCATGCAGCAGCGGCGGGCGGCGTCACCACCATGGTCGTCATGCCGGAAACAAATCCTGTCATCGATCAGGTGGCGCTCGTTGACTTCATCCAGCGCCGCGCGCGAGACAACGCCGTCGTGCACGTCCACACCATGGCGGCGATGACCAAGGGCCTCAAAGGCGAGGAGATGACCGAAATCGGTCTTCTGAAACGCGCCGGCGCCATCGCCTTTTCGAACGGCAAGACCAGCGTTGCCAATACGCGCGTCATGCGCAACGTTCTAAACTACGCGAAAGACTTCGGCGCGCTGGTCGTGCATCACACCGAAGACCCTTATCTCTCGGGCTCCGCGTCGATGAACTCGGGCGAAGTGGCGGCACGTCTCGGATTACCAGGCGCTTCCAAACTCGCCGAAACAATTGTGCTTGAGCGCGACGTGCGCCTCGTCGAGATGACGGGCGGGCGTTATCACGCGGCGACCATCAGCTGCGAAGAAAGCCTCGACGTCGTGCGCCGAGCCAAAGCGCGCAAACTCGCCGTTACCTGCGGCGTCTCGATCAATCATCTGACCTTGAACGAGAACGATATCGGCTCGTACCGCACGTTCTTGAAAGTGCGCCCGCCTTTGAGGCGCGAGGAAGATCGCGTGGCGATGGTGCGCGGCGTCGCCTCCGGCGATATCGACATCATTGTTTCGTCTCATGACCCGCAAGATGCCGACACCAAGCGCCGCCCGTTCGCGGAAGCGGCCGACGGCGCGGTTGGCCTTGAGACGCTTCTCCCCGCCGCGCTCCGGCTGATGCACGCGGGCGACATTCCGCTGCATGTTCTCCTGCGCGCCATGACCATCAATCCGGCGCGGCTCTTAGGCCTGCACTCCGGCCGCTTGGTCAAAGGCGCGATTGCCGATCTCGTGCTGTTTGATTTGGGCGAACCCTGGGTCGTCAACAAGGACCTTTTGAAATCCCGCTCCAAGAACTCACCTTTTGACGAAGCCAAGATGCAGGGCCGCGTTCTCCGCACCGTCGTCGCCGGCGAGACGGTGTTCGAATATGCGGGTGTGGAGAGGACGTGAGGCAACGGAGTTTTTCTTGACATGGACATCTCCCTCGAACAGGCACGCGCCCAATGGTTCCTCCGCAACGGCAATGGCAACCCTGAACACGTGGATATCAAGTTCTGGGAATACATGGTGCGCTCGCGTCATGGAGCCAACTGGGCGCGCAACAAGTTCAAGAAAATTGGTGGCAATGCAAGTGGCGGCGAGTCGTCAAAACGTTATACGGAACCTGTCTGGTGTTTCACTCGGAACGGACGAACCGTCACGCCGCTCAAGGATGGCCGCATCATCTATACCGGCGGCGAACATGAAGATTGGTATGACAGCGATTTCTGCATCTACAATGACGTGATTGTAGAGGATACCAATGGGGGAATCGATATCTACATATATCCCGACGACATCTTCCCGCCAACGGACTTCCACACGGCCACATTAGTTGGTTCCGATTTGTATCTGATCGGCTCGCTCGGTTACAACGAACTGCGGTGGCCGGGTGAGACACAAGTTCTCAAGCTTGACCTCAACTTCTTTTCAATCTCCAGCCTGGAAACATTTGGCGAATGTCCGGGATGGATTAACAAACATGATGCTGAGTACGTGAAAGCGAACGGCGAAATTGTCGTCTCTGGCGGACAAGTGTTGAATATCCAAGATGGCGCTACCTCTCTTGACGAACTCGTGGGGCGCTACAGCCTCAATATGAGCGACCTAACTTGGCGCCGGGTTGATTAGCCCGCGTAACCCGCACAGCTTCCCAAAGCGAAGAAACGTAGGGTGCGCCCCGTGCTCGCGGCGTGCGTCATCCCGGCGTCGCGTGAGCGAACGTCGCGTCCATGCGAAGCATGGCTTCGCCTTGATGCGGCGACAGGCCGGGACCCAGGCAAGCTTCAGGGATAAGAACGGAGAGAGTGCGCTGTGTCCACTTCACGTTTTCATCCCGAACCACTGTCCAGCGTTCGCTGTTCTTCGCGCATCAGATGCAGCACGAGCGTGGGGCCGCGATCACCTGTTCGATGCGGATGCTTGGCTGGGTCCCCGCCGTACTTCTTGCGCGCTTTCAGCACGCAAGCGCGGGGATGACGTTGCTGCGAGAGTGTTGCCAGCGCATCGTCCGCGACCCGCGCTGTTGCTGATGCCGCGAACCCTGCTCCACTCCGGTTGCCTATTGCCTATTGCCTACTGCCTTCATCCAAGATCCCTAACGCCGTTTCCAAATTGTCCAATCCAAAAAACCCTCAACCAAACAGCAAGGTTCGCTTTCCCTGCACACGCACATTCTGGCATACTCATCTCACCTCGCCTCGGTTAGCGGCGGACAGTCTCGAGAGCGTCTCGATCTGGGGGTGGGGGCAGCGT
>JAYSVT010000141.1:0-5849 GCA_043718455.1 Hyphomicrobium sp. | reverse complement strand
TGATCGGCAACCTTGCTGGAAGTTGATGTCATGCTGGCAAGTGGCTGCGTGTTGTCGAGATGGACGAGGACATCGCCCGCGTTCACCCTATCGCCGTTCTTGACGAGGATCTTTGAGACTATGCCGCCTTCGAGATGTTGAACCGCCTGATAGTCGCCTTCGATTGTGACTGTGCCCGTTGTGACAACGGCACCCGAAACGGGCAGAAACGACATGAAAAATAGACTGATGCACAAAACGGCGACGACCTTCATGCCGTAGGCAACCCAGGGCTCGGTCGAATGCCAGTCCGCTTGTGCCGCCGCTGACGGCGAAAAGACGCTGAGAAGCGAGGACAGTTTCATGAGTTTTCGCCCCCAGCCGCTTTTGCAGGTGCGTCGCTGCGCGGGTTAGCGCGCCGCTCTTCAACCGGCTGATTGGCCGGTCCCTGAAACAGCTTCATAACCTCGTTGCGTGGACCGAAGGCGCGCTGCTGGCCCTTTTCGATGAACAGCAACAGATCGGCCTTGCCGATGGCTTGGACGCGATGGGATACGAGAATGACGGTTTGTCCGCGCTTGCGCATGCCGTCGATTGCGGCCGAAAGGGCTTCGTCCCCCGGCCGGTCGAGGTTGGAGTTAGGTTCGTCGAGAACAACCAGAGGCGGTGTTCCAAAAAGCGCTCTGGCAAGCGCAAGGCGCTGGCGCTGGCCGCCCGAGAGGTACGATCCAAACGTGCCAAGTTCGGTTTCATAGCCGCGTGGCAACGCCAGGATCAGCTCGTGGGCGTGCGCTTGCTTTGCGGCATCGACAACGTCTTCGTCGCTTGCGTCGTCACGGAAGCGCGAGATGTTTTGCTTCACCGTACCGGCAAACAACTCGACGTTCTGCGGCAGATAACCGATGTGGCGGCCCAGATCTTCCGGGTGCCATTGGTCGAGACGTGCACCATCGAGCAGGATAGCGCCGGCAAATGTTGGCCATAGGCCGACGAGTGAACGTACGAGTGTTGATTTTCCGGATGCACTTGGCCCGATAATGGCCAGCATTTGACCGGGCATTGCGGTGAAGGTGATGCCGTTCAAGATGACGTTGCGCGTTTCAGGTGCCGCGACGCGGATATTCTGCACATCGAGAACACCCTTGGGACGGGGCAGTTGGGTGCGATTGCGTTCGGGCGGCGCGTAGGTAAGAACTTCTTCGAGCCTGTGATAGCTCTCGCGGGATTTTATAAAGCCGCGCCAATGGCCGATTACTTGTTCGACTGGCGCCAGTGCGCGCCCGAAAATAATGGTCGCTGCTATGATGGCACCGGGCGAAATAGCGCCGTTGACGGCAAGACCTGCGGCAATGGCAAGCATCAGCGATTGCAGCAACAAACGCATAGCCTTGGTGAGTGCCGAAAGACCGCCGAGCCGGTCGGAAGCAAGTAACTGCCAGCCAAGGCCCTCTTCGTTCAGAACTTGCCAGCGTTTACGGTATGACGAGAGCATACCCATGGCCGTTATCGCCTCGGCATTGCGTTGGCCGGTTTCAGCCATTTCCAAGCTCTTTGTGACGGCGATGCCGGCTTGCTTCAGCGGTTCGCGGCCGCTCTGGTCGCTAGCCCAGGCGAGGCCGAGCAGGATCAAGGTTCCTATCGTGGCAGCAACGCCAAGCATCCAGTGCGTCATGAAAATGACGAGCAGATACACAGGCGTCCACGGCGCGTCGAAGAATGTGAGGGGCGCGGGGCCAGCGATGAACTGGCGGAAACTATCGAGTTCGCGAATGGCGTGCCCTGCCGCACCCTGTGTCGCGAGGCTCTTGCGCAGCGACGCTTCAAAAATCCGGTCGCTGAGACGCTGATCGATTTCGGCGCCAACCCGGCTGATGATGCGCGAGCGGGCAAGTTCGAGCATCCCGATAATGGCGTAGAGAACAGCCGTGATGACAGACAGCGCGATGAGAGTTGGGAATGAGCCTGACGTTAAGACGCGGTCATAAACCTGCAGCATGAACAGCGGACCGGCGAGCATCAGCACGTTGATGACGGCACTAAAAACAAAGGTGGCATTCAAAGCGCGCCGGCTGGCGCGCACTGCATTTTTGACTTCAGTTTCTTCGGGGCCGAGCATCCACCTGAGGCACAATCCAAAAAGGCCGGCGCTCGAACGCGTTGGCGAAAAACCTTTAAGTCCTGGAATTTCTTTCGGCTTTGGAGTGTCTTTGCCGGCCGGCGCAGAGGCGCGCTGGGGTGGAGACTTTAGACCTGGGGCTAGTGTGTCAGCCAAGCCTTCGGCGGGTTTTGCAGTTGGCTCGTTAGGAGCAGCGGTAATTGGGCTCGCTTGCCCGGAGACGCCGCCAGATTTGGGTACGGCTTTGCCGCCCTCAGGTTCGCCGATGGGTGTCACGACAATGCCGGGCCCAGGATCTTGCAACAACTCTTCGAGACGGCGCATGGCGGCCGTCATGCGCTCGCGATCTTCTTCTTTTTTTTCTTTTCGCTGCGTCACGAGTCTGGAGCCCCACACATCTGCATTCGACAGCGCTTTGGGCGCAATCGCGCCCATCCGGCTCAAAGTTCCGAATCGGCCAGCATCAGTCTTGGCGGCAGAGGGTGTTGAATTGCTTAACAGTTGCTTGCTTTGAAGGGTCTTTGTGATTGCATAGGAGATCTACCCCCGCACCAGGATGTGCGAATTGGAGATGCAACGTAACCATTCGTTAGCTATTCTTCGGCAATTATTACCGCTGCGTTTACCGGGTTTTCGTTTGCAACCCTTGCCCGGATATCGAGGAGTACGAGTGATGCGTTTGAAGAGCCTCCTAATCGCGGCTTTTGGTCTTTTGACCCTTGCGATTGCCAGCCCTGAGACTGCCACTGCCTTTCACTGGGACCGTCCCGATCAGCCGCGCGGCTGGGACAACATGCGCACCGTGCGCCACTGGGTCTACCGCCCGCACTACAATCACGTCTATCTGCGCCACGGCGCGACAGACCCGTACGCATACTCTTATCTTCCGCGCGGGTATTATCCCTATTACAACTCGAATTATTGGCGGCCGGCCCTCAAAGTCCGGCGCCATCGGCATAACTTGCCGCCGTACTACGCGGCGTGGGGTGCGCCCAAGCGCGGATACCGTCACGTCGAGTGGCATCGCCGCCATTATGGCGGACACCGCCGCGGCGACTGGTAAAAATCTCTCGGTGTCGTGAGCAATTGTGAACGGGTGCGGCCTTGCGATCCCCAAGGTTGGTACCCGTTCATGCCACATTCATGCGCAATAGCCGATTGTTGCTCTCATGGGGACGCACGGCCCCTGAGAGATCTTTTAAACGAAATCGCCGCGGTGGGCGGCCAGCAATGGGGAGAGACCCATGTTCAAGAAGTTTTCACACGCTTTAATGGCGCTCGTTATGGCTTTTGGTTTTGCAGCATCAGCGGCACAGGACGCTGAAGCGCGTAATGGCCATGGCCGCAATTTTGCGCTTGGCGCCGCTGCCGGCATCATTGGCCTCGGCATTCTCGGTGCGGCCGCCAACGCGCGCGGCCGCAACCACTCATACTCGTCTTACGATGACGATGGCGAAGCCTGCTACTATGGCCAGCGCGAGTGCCACTGGGCGGGACGCCGCTGTTTTGAGAATCGTTGGGGCGACACCGTTTGCCGTGGTGGACGCTATGTTTGCGAGCGCCCGCTGATTTGCGAGTAGTTAGAAGGATCAGCAGGCCCATATAACGATTTGGAGGGGTGTTGCCTTATGGCGGCGCCCCTCTTTATTCTCCGGCGGCAGAAGGTTTTGCTCTGAAGTGCGTGTATGGATCGGCCCCCACGCGTGCTAAAAGCACGTGCGATAAATCGAATGGTGGGGAAACGAGTGGGGATGATCAGAGCTATACTCATAATTAGCAAGTCTGTGCGTTTTTGCCGGTTCGCGGCCATTCTCGTCGCTTCGATGTTCGGAGTTTTGGTCGCGGAAGCACAGGAAGACGTTGCGACGGAAAGACCAGCTATTTGGACTGGCTTTTATGCAGGCGTCCATGGAGGCTGGGGCAAACTCAACGGTTCTGAATTGCGCGGGTTGGTTGGTGGCGGTCATGCTGGCTTCAATCATCAAAGTGGCGGACTCGTCGTGGGCTTAGAGGGCGACTACAGCTTCTCCGACATCGATTTCAGCAATCAGTTCGTTCACCCATTCTTTGGCCCAGTAACGGTCGCTTCCGACATTGGATACCTCGCCACGCTTCGGGCGCGCGTCGGCGTGACGAGTGCAGATGGCATGTCGATGCTGTTTGGCACTGTAGGTTATGCGTTGTCCGAACAGACTGTCACTGCAGCGGCTCCGCTTTTCAATCTTACATTGGATCGTAGCATCGACGTGCATGGCATCGTCGCCGGTGCTGGCGTCGAATATAAACTGTCTTCAAATCTGAGTGCGCGGGTCGAAGCTCAACACTTTTGGATGGGTGAAGACGGTCCAACTTGGGACGGGCGCATCATGTTAGTCCGCGCCGGCCTCAGTATACATTTGCCATCCAACTAACCGCGAACGCGCGACATCGCCGCGGTATGCAGCGCGATGGCTGCAGCGTTCGACACGTTGAGGCTGTTGATCGGGCCATCCGTTGTGATGCTGACGAGCAAGTGGCAGTTTTCCGCCGTCAAGCGTCGCAAGCCCTTGCCCTCGGCACCCATGACGAGCGCTGTCGGACGCGACCAGTCGGTGGCTTCTAGCCGCGCTTCGGCCGTGCCATCAAGACCGATGACGTGAAATCCAACCTCTTTAAGATCTTCGATGGCGCGGGATAAATTTGTTACCAGGGCAACGGGCACCAGTTCCAGTGCGCCCGACGCCGACTTAGCAAGCACGCCATTGAGCGGCGGGCTGTGGCGCCGGGTCATGACGAGGCCAGCCGCGCCGAACACGGCCGCCGAGCGCAGGATCGCGCCCACGTTGTGCGGGTCAGTCACTTGATCAAGTACGATGAGCGGGCGGCCGTTGGCGTTTTCGACGAGATCCGCGAAATCGGGTTCCGGTAATTCTTCCGTCTCAAGCATGGCGCCTTGATGCACGGCATCTTCGCCCAGAATTTTATCGAGATCGCGGGGCGAGACCTGTTCGATTGTGAAGGCGAGTGGTCCCATGGCTTCGATAAGCCTGAGTTCGGCGTTTTCAGTGAGAACCAGTCTGTTCTTTTTGCGCAGCGGGTTGCGCAGCGCGGCTTCGACCGCGTGAAGGCCAAAGAGCCGAAGCGGCCCGTCGGCTGCATGGGCGCCATCGCGCCGGTCGCGGTGCCCATTACTGTCTGGGCGAGGTCGTGGGTTGCCGCCACGCTTGAAAAAACGCTTGCCCTCTGGCGCATTCCCGCGTGCTTTGCCGTGCCATGTCTTGCCGGATGTTTTTTTGCTGGGGTCTTTGCTCAGAATACGCCTCGAAGTTAGCCCGGCTTTGGTCTCTATCGTGGCGCGCTGCCGCATTTTGCCAGGGAACGGGACCATGCCGCTTTTCCGATTGACAGGAAAGGCCCCCGCGAAGATAACGCACCCAAGGCCCTGCCCAACCCGGCAGGGCGCTTTCGTTTGGGACTTGCGGTTATCTGTGGGTCCAAGGCGGTTTGGAGAGGTGCCCGAGTGGTTAAAGGGGACGGACTGTAAATCCGTTGGCTATGCCTACGCTGGTTCGAAACCAGCCCTCTCCACCAGCCTTCGCGTCTTTATGATTGCGCTTGGCGACTCCCCTCCGGGGAGACGGCCGCCATGCGCGGAAGAGTTGAGCTTCGGCTCGGCACGTCATCTCATCGCGAAGGCTGTCGCGCCGGAGCGATGGCGCGGGCTATATTGACCCGCCTGAAGGCTCTGTAGGTTGCGATTTTTACTATACAAGTT
>JAYSVT010000015.1:0-2866 GCA_043718455.1 Hyphomicrobium sp. | reverse complement strand
CTCGGTGAGCGGAATGCGCCCGGCCGCGAATTCGCCGATGCGGAATTTAGGGCCCTGCAAATCGGCGAGAATGCCGATGGGGCGGCAAAAACGACATGTGCACGGCCGAGAAATCGTTCGCCATCAAAGGGGTTCAGGATTGCCCCAAACGCGGTTATAAGCGCTCTGGTTTCTTCGAAGTGGATACCGGCGAGGCAAAGGAATGGACTATCCGCTTGACCGATCCAGACCTCCAAGGAAATAAGGAAAAATGAGACGAAATCGCCGGGTCAAGATTGTCGCGACGCTTGGTCCGGCGTCTGCCGCTCCCGAAATGGTCGAGCGGCTTTTTATTGCGGGTGTCGACGTGTTCCGCATCAACATGAGTCACTCGACCCACGACGGCGCGAAGACCTTGTACAATACGGTGCGGGCCTGCGCCGCGCGCCACCGCCACCCCATCGGCATTCTCGCCGATTTGCAGGGCCCTAAATTCCGCATCGGCGAATTCGCGGCCGGGCGCATTCCGCTCACCGAGAAATCCGTGCTGGTTCTGGATCGCAATGAAACACCCGGCACCGCCGAGCGCGTATTCCTTCCGCACCAACAGATTTTCGATGCCGTCCAGCCCGGCCACAACCTCGTGCTCGACGATGGCAAGATCCGGCTGCGCGTCATTGAGAACTCACCTACGCGCATCGCGGCCGAGGTTACCGTTGGCGGCATGATCGCCAGCCGCAAGGGCATCTCGATGCCGGACTCGCTGCTCGCCATCAGCCCTTTGACCGACAAGGACAGAGCGGATCTCGCGCACGCGCTCAAGCTTGGCGTTGACTGGGTCGCGTTATCGTTCGTGCAGCGCGCCGAAGACTTGCACGAAATCAGGAAGCTTATCGGCAACAAGGCGGCCATCATTTCCAAGATCGAGAAGCCGTCAGCCGTTGCAGATCTTGAGAACATCATCGCGGCTTCGGACGGCATCATGGTCGCGCGCGGCGATCTTGGCGTTGAAATGCCGGTTGAGAAAGTGCCCGGCATTCAAAAGCGCATTACGCGGCTGTCGCGCGCCGCCGGCAAGCCCGTGATCGTCGCAACGCAAATGCTTGAATCCATGATCTCGTCTCCGATGCCAACGCGCGCCGAAGTCTCCGACGTCGCAACCGCCGTGTTCGACGGCGCGGATGCCGTCATGCTGTCGGCCGAAAGTGCCGTCGGGCAATATCCGGTTGAAGCCATTCAAACGATGGACCGCATCGGCATCGAGGTTGAAAACGATCCCTTCTATGAGCCTATCTTGCACGCCACCAAAATCGAGCCGCTGCCAACGGGCGCCGACGCCATTGCCGCCGCCGCCTCTGCCGTTGCCGGCACCGTGAAACTCGGCGCCATCGTTTGCTACACGGCGACCGGCTCGACCGTGCTGCGCGTTATCCGCGAGCGCCCCGGTATTCCGGTCATCGGCTTGACGCCGGTTGAAGCGACCGCACGGCGCCTCTCGCTCGCATGGGGCGTGCAGTCCATTTTGACGGGCGATCCGGAAAACCTGTCACACATGGTGCGCAAGGCCTGCCGCATCGCCTTCGAAGAAGGCTTCGTCAAAGCGCGCGACGGCATTCTGATTACGGCCGGTGTGCCCTTGGGTTCGCCCGGCGCCACCAACATGATCCGCATCGCGTTTGTGGACGAGAGCGGCGCGCCGATCTCGGAGGATGTGTGAGGGGTAAAAAAAACGCCCCTCAAATCCTACCCAATCTCCGCAACTCGGCTTCGACTTCGGCCATGCCATCGGCGAGTGCGATTGTTGGCTTGAAGCCGAGCAGCGTTTCCGCCTTCAGGGTCGAAAACCCGCCCGGGCGGCAGAGAATGGCGATGGCGCCCGCACTCATCTCGGACTTAGCGCCAATCGCGCGCGCGAGACCTCCGCCAGCACCGGCAACTGCTTTCAAAAATCGCGCAGGAAGTGCCGGCGGCGAACCTTCGCGCCCGAGCCAGCGCCAGTGATAAGTGAAAAACTCGCGCGTCGTGCAGCCGCCGTTTGCAAGAATAAAGATCTCGCCTGCGGCTTTCGCGTGCTCGCCCGCGAGAATGGTGCCAGCGACCAGATCGTCAACGTGGATCGGGCTGAAATGACCTTGGCCATCGTTTGGCAGCATGAACTGGCGCGCTTTGATCAACTTGAGCGGTTCTCGTATCCAGGCAGAATCGACGCCGTAAACGTCACTTGGGCGAACAATCGTGACATCAATCTTGCCGGACGCGTGCGCGGCGAGTGCGGCGTGCTCGGCTGCAATTTTGCTATCGGTGTAGGTATTGCCGTTTGGCATGAGCGGCCAGGTCTCATTCGCGCCGTCGTCGCTCTCAAAGCCCATGGCGGCGACGGAGGACACATGCACGAAACGCTTCACGCCGCGCTTGGCCGCCTCGTTCAAGAGCCGCTGCGTGCCTTTGACGTTGACGGTCCAGGCAACGTCACGCCCTTCGACAAGCGAGACGACCGCCGCCGTGTGGTAGACGATGTCGCATCCATCCATGTGGTGCGCCCAAGGGCTGGGATCACTAACGTCGCCCGCAACAACGCCGGGCACTTCATTTGGATGCCGCGCGACGCCGATGACCTCAACGCCGCGCTTGGCGT
Organism: Hyphomicrobium sp.; assembly: GCA_043718455.1. Taxonomy (GTDB): domain Bacteria; phylum Pseudomonadota; class Alphaproteobacteria; order Rhizobiales; family Hyphomicrobiaceae; genus Hyphomicrobium_B. The sequence continues at coordinate 252 of JAYSVT010000015.1, read as the reverse complement.
AGGCGGAAGCGATTTCCTTACCGATGAAACCGGTGCCACCACTGACGAGAATTTTTTTCGGCGTCATCGCAACCCTACTTTTCGCAATTCACCCGGAAATCGATGATCCGCAGCGCCTCGGCAAAAGCTTGGTCGGCGTTGAGTTCGCTGGTATCGAGTTCGATCGCGTCCTTGGCCGGCCACAGCGGCGCAATATCGCGGCCCATGTCGCGGCCATCGCGCCGGTGAATGTCGGCCAGAACGGTTTCGAAC
>JAYSVT010000140.1:0-19752 GCA_043718455.1 Hyphomicrobium sp. | reverse complement strand
GAAATGAGCACGAGATTGCCGATGTTCTCCGTGCATTGCCCGCGAATATCGGCCGCTGGAAACCACTGGCACCACTCGCTCGTGCGCGGCGGCCGCTGGGGCAGCACATGCTCGATCGTGTAATGTTCGGGATTAAGCGCCGAAACACGGCCGTCCATCTCGTCGTTCAAGCGGAAAAGAACAAGCTTGCAAATCTTCTGATTACGCTTGTGCAGGTCCTTCAAATGGAATGCGATATTGCGCACTTCATCTCGCGAGATAGCGAATGACGGATGCATTGGATTGAGCGCGCTGCCATCGCGTATAGCCGCAACGACGCTCGCGAAGCGCCTGACGCGCTTGCCTGTTCCAAGACATAGCAAGCGAAACAAGTGCGCAAGCCTGTCGATCTCGGCCAGGAGGTACTCAGTACCTTTTGGATCGTTCTGGCGATCCTTCAGGGCCAGCATCGCGGCGGGCGCCCAGTCCCCGTCAGGAAGCCGGTTAAGATACGTGAGATGCTTGCGCATGATGGGGGTCAGATCTTGATCACCGTTCGACTCGCCGCCCCGCATTTCTGCGTACGTATTCGCAAGCGGCAGGAATGCGTTTCGCAAAAACGGTCCCGCACCGCCTTCTTCCTGAACAACAGCACGGACGCCTGAAACAATTTGGGGCCGGGTGTGGCCATAAATGGTGCGCAGATGACCGAAAAAGGTTTCGAATTCATTGCCAAGCCGGGCGCTCGCGGCATCCCATTCTTTCACAGCCCAATCGACATCCGTTGACGGCAAGCGGCTGATGACATCGGCCTTCAAGATGTCGTTACGCTGCAATTTTTTTCCGCCTTCGTTCAGAACGATGAACATGCGGTGTGCTTGATCGATATCACTGCTTAGTATAACGACAGCGGTGCAGTGATTAACCACATACTCAAACATTTGGGTGCGCTCTGACAGCTTGAGCTCTCTCAACACCGAGACAAAATGATCTCGCATTTGCATAAGCGGTGCCTCGCCATCCTCAGCCCCAGTCTCAGGTACTTCAAGTAGGGTACTGCCGGGCTCAAGCACGTATTTTTCAAAGAGCGTGCGCTCCCGGCTCGCAACGCGAATCCGGTAGCGCTCTGTTCTGAAAAATCGCGCGCCTTGCTGGGCGGCGATCATAGCCTTGACGCGGCGCGCGAGCGATGAACTTGGGCTCGGCTCGAGATCGCGCATGACCGCGAACATCGTTAAAAGCGTGACCAGTCTCTGCTGGCCATCTACGATATCGAATTCACGCGAAGGCATTTTCAGGCCGAGCCTGACACTGTCGTTGCCCGTTGGGTCCATAAGCAAAATCATGCCAAGGAAGTATTCCGGAGCCGGATCCTCTCCTGTACCGAGCCCCGCTTTTTCCTGCAGATTGTCGAGGAGCTTGGCGGCGTGTTCTTGTTCCCAGGCGTACGACCGCTGGTAAACGGGCACGTTGAAAAGGAACGGCCCGGAAAAGAGCTCGCCAAGGGAGAACGGTGCCGATTGTAGACCAGACGACATGCTGACACAGTGTTAAAGTGGAAGAGGATTGATTGGCGGCCCGATGCCTCATGGGGCAACGCCCGAGTACGAGATTTTGATAACACGTGGCTTTGGCCGGTTTCAGCCAAATCTTTTGCCGCATATTAAAATCACTTCTTAGCATTTCGAGGCAAGCCACTATGGTGCTGCCTTTTTTTGACCTAGAAGAGACCAAGGTCCAAGTCCTAAAGGCGTAACCAATGTCAGACCGTTTTCATGGGCATTCCAATACGGATCCCGCGCCTCTTGTCTTCAAGGTTCTGCCCGAAACAACCTGGATTGAAGCGTGTAAACTTGGTGCGTACGCCGGATCAAGCGACGACCTTCGCGATGGCTTCATTCACCTCTCCGCCGCACACCAGTTGGCAGGAACGGTGGCCAAATATTTTTCTGGCCGACACGACCTTGTTCTGGTTGCTTATCGCACGAAGACTCTTGGGCCAGCCCTGCGATGGGAGGCTTCACGAAGCGGGGAACTGTTCCCGCATTTCTATGCGCCCTTGCCAACTGCGTCTGCACTCTGGCAAAGGCCGGTGACGCTTGGGCCCGATGGCGTGGCTTTACTCGAAGAGGACTACTTTCGATGCTGACAGGGCTTTATCACGTCGCCCGCCATGCCCTTTTTGCCTTGCAGCCAGAAGACGCGCACGAAGCAACGCTTAAGGCTTTGGAGTGCGGTCTCTATCCACGGCCGAGTGTCCCCGATGATCCGCGTCTCAGCCAACGGGTTTTCGGGCTTGATTTCGCAAACCCGGTCGGTATTGCCGCTGGCTACGATAAGGACGCGCGCGTGCCCGACGCTGTGCTCGGCATGGGCTGCGGATTTGCCGAGATTGGCACCGTGACACCCCAACCGCAGTTGGGAAACCCCAAGCCGCGTGTCTTCCGTCTTGTCGCCGACAATGGTCTGATCAACCGTCTCGGCTTCAACAATGGCGGCCACGCGGCAGCGCTCGCGCGGCTTCAGGCCCGAGCCACCCGAGGTGGTATTGTCGGCGTCAACATCGGCGCCAACAAAGAGACAACTGACCGCAGCGGCGATTACGTCGCCGGGATCGAGACTTTCAACGCGGTTGCCAGCTACTTTACCGTCAATATCTCTTCCCCCAACACGCCAGGGCTGCGCGACCTTCAAGCGCCTGCCGCCCTCGACGAACTGTTGACGCGCGTTATGGCGGCGCGCGCAGCCATCGTTGCCAAAGGCGAGCCAAAGCGCCCCATCATCGTGAAAATCGCACCCGATATTGCGGGGGACGACATTGCGCCCATCGCGGCCCGTCTTTCTGCACACAATGTCGATGGCATTGCGGTTTCCAACACGACCCTCGCGCGCGACGGCCTGACCGATCCGCACGCTCGTGAAGCTGGCGGCCTTTCTGGACGTCCAGCCTTCACGCGCTCAACGATCATGCTCGCCCGCGTCTATCGGGAAACCAAAGGGCAAATCCCGTTGATCGGAATTGGCGGCATCGACAGCCCTGAAACCGCACTTGCCAAAATCGAAGCTGGCGCCACGTTGCTTCAGCTCTACACCGGATTGATTTACGAAGGTCCGGGCCTCATAGGGCGCATAAAATTGCACCTTCGGGATGCTGCTCGCCGCGCCGATGCCAGCGGCCTTGCCGAACTCAGAGGGAAAAAATCTGCACAGTGGGCGGCGCGGCCCCTCGTCTAATCTCAGCGCGCCTAATCCGGGCGTGCTTTATCCGCACGCAACAGCCGCGCGATCAGCCAAATCGGAATGACGATCATGGCACCGAGCACCATGTACTGGAGCGCCCACTCGACCGCCCCGAACCCCATGTCATAAATATAACGCGCTATGTCATCGAGGGATTGGAAGAAGTTGCGCGGTGTGATCCCAAAGACCGACAGCAATATGCCGACGACAATTGAGATCAATGCTAAGCGAATGAACACCGACAAGGGATGACCGCCAAGAAATCCACGTAAGTCCATGTCATCTCCTTCGTGTGCTGCTGTGCGTGCGTATCCGGCTTGGGTCCAACCTTTTGACCCAACCTTTGGACTATGACTCGCGCCTGCCGGCCATCATATTGTAGATCGGAGCACGAAAGCCAAGCAGAACCCGGGATCGTATAAGCCAACATGTCTGTAACACGGCCAAACCCGCGTCTCCGGCCGTCAGCTAAGGCCGCCGCCGTGACCGCGCAGCTGCCGCCGATGTTTGCCGCGTGGTTCGCGCGCCGCGGGTGGCAGCCACGCCCACACCAGCTGGCACTGATCGAAGCTTCAGCGCAGCGGCGTTCAACCCTGCTCATTGCGCCAACTGGCGCGGGCAAGACGCTCGCTGGTTTTTTACCGAGCCTCATCCGTCTCTCGGGGCCAATGCAGGCGAAAGCGGGCGCTGGTCTAAGGACACTCTACATCTCGCCGTTGAAGGCGCTCGCGAGCGACGTCGCCCGCAACCTCATCGCGCCCATCGCCGAACTTCAACTGGCGATCACAACGGAAACCCGGTCCGGTGATACCAGCGCCGCGCGCCGACAGCGCCAGCGAACCAAGCCCCCGCAGATCCTGCTGACGACTCCCGAACAGATCGCGCTGCTCCTCAGCCATCCCGACGCGCCATATCTTTTTGCCGATCTCGACACCATCATTCTTGACGAGCTGCACTCGCTCGCGGCATCCAAACGCGGTGATCTGCTGGCGCTCGATCTCGCCCGCCTGCGCCAGATATCGCCGTCGCTGATGACAATTGGACTTTCGGCAACGGTTGCCCGGCCATCGGAATTGCGCGCTTATCTTGTGGCGCAGCCGATACCTGACGATCACATCGATCTCGCGGATGTCATCGAGATTAGGGGCGGCGCGGCCCCGCACATAAAAATCCTCGAAGGGAAAAACGAAATCCCCTGGTCCGGACATACGGCCCAATATGCCATCGGAGAAATCCACCGCGCCATTTCAGATCATCGCCTCACCATCCTATTCGTCAATACGCGCATGCAGGCCGAGTATACTTTCCAGGAGCTTTGGCGCGTCAACGACGCAAACTTGCCCATTGCGCTGCATCACGGCTCTCTCGATATGGCCCAGCGCAAAAAAGTCGAAGCCGCCATGGCTGCGGGGAAAATCCGCGCCGTAGTCGCCACATCGACACTGGATCTTGGCATTGACTGGGGCGACGTCGATCTCGTCGTTCACATCGGCGCACCCAAAGGCGCAAGCCGCCTGCTGCAACGCATCGGCCGTTCCAACCACCGGCTCGATGAGCCGTCAAAGGCGCTCCTCGTCCCCGGCAATCGCTTTGAAGTGCTCGAGTGCCTTGCCGCGTTACAGGCGGCGGAGGCTGGTGCTCAGGATGTCACGCACTCGCGCTCCGGCGCGCTCGACGTTTTGGCCCAACATGTTCTTGGCATGGCTTGCCAAGCCCCGTTTCACCCAGACGCACTTTACGCGGAAGTGCGCTCAGCACTGCCTTACGCCAATCTCGGCCGCACGGAATTCAACCGCATCGTCGATTTCGTCTCAACCGGCGGATACGCGCTCAAGAGCTACGACCGCTTCGCAAAGCTCAAGCCTGCTGAAGACGGTAAGTTGCGGGTCGCCAATCCAAAGATCGCGCAACAGTATCGCCTCAACGTCGGCACGATTGTCGATAGCCCGATGCTGAAAGTGCGGCTCATTTCAGGCAAGCCGCGGCGGGGTTCTGGTAACAGGAGAGCTAGCAGCCTGGCGCTACATGGTGGCCGTATCCTTGGCGAGGTGGACGAGTATTTCGCCGAACAGCTTCCGCCGGGAGCCACGTTCGTATTTGCTGGTCAGATCCTACGCTTTGAAGGCCTACGCGACACGGAACTCTACGTCTCGCGCTCGTCCTCACCCGATCCGATGATCCCGAGCTACACAGGGGGCAAATTTCCCCTTTCGACCCACCTCGCCGAGCGCGTTCGCAACATGCTCAGCGAGCCCAAATCGTGGCACCAATTGCCGAAGCCCGTTTCAAACTGGTTGAAACTGCAGAAGCGCTATTCCCTCATTCCCGGCCGCGAAGAAGTGCTCGTTGAAACATTCCTGCGCGGCTCGCGCCATTATATCGTCGCCTATCCTTTTGAGGGCCGCCTCGCCCACCAAACACTCGGCATGCTTTTGACACGGCGGCTAGAACGCGCAGGCGCTCGCCCTCTTGGCTTTGTTGCCAACGATTACGGCCTCTCCGTCTGGGGCCGCGGCGATCTCTCGGCCATGATCGAGTGCGGCGAGCTGCCGCTCGCCAAGCTTTTCGATGAAGACATGCTCGGCGACGATCTCGACGCGTGGCTTGCAGAGAGCAGCTTGATGAAGCGCACATTCCGCATGGCGGCCGTGATCGCAGGCCTCATTGAGCGGCGCCATCCGGGCAAAGTAAAATCCGGACGGCAAGTCACGATGTCGACAGATCTTATCTATGACGTGTTGCGGCGCCACGACCCGGGCCACATTCTGCTTGAGGCCGCCTGGGCCGATGCTGCAACAGGCTTGCTCGACATTCAGCGCTTAGGCGATTTTCTCGCCCGCGTAAAGGATCGAATCAGGCATCAACCCTTGAGCCGGGCCTCGCCCCTTTCCGTGCCGATCCTTCTCGAGATCGGCAAAGAAGCCGTCTCGGGCAGCGGCGATGGTCTATTGCGGGAAGCGGCTGAAGCGTTGATCAGAGAAGCGACAGAAGGGATCTGAACATGGTGGGGTTGACGCCCGAACGTTACGGACTTTCTGATTTTTCGGATAGCCCCGTTTCGATCTGCGGCAAGGCGTTTCGCGCGCACATGTCGGGCGCACTCTATTGGCCGTCTGAAAACGCCCTTATTGTTGCCGATCTCCATCTGGAGAAAGGCTCAGCGTACGCTGCCAAAGGTCAGATGCTGCCGCCCTATGACACTGGTGCTACGCTTTCGAAATTGGCGGACGCCATTGACACCTACAATGCTGCAACCGTCATTTCTCTTGGAGACAGCTTCCACGATTCGAGCGCTGCCGAACGCATTACACCCGCCGACCACGAAACCCTGCGCCTCCTCCAGGAAGACAGAGAATGGATCTGGATCACAGGCAATCATGATCCTGAAATCGAGCGCGCCCTTGGCGGGTACGCTGCGTCTGAAATTTCGGTGGAAGGGATTAGGCTGCGCCACGTTCCAAGCGCCAGCGCCGCAACACACGAGATTGCCGGGCATCTGCACCCCGCCGCCCGTGTGGTGATGCATGGTACCGCAATCCGGCGCGCGTGTTTCGTTGGTAACGGCCGCCGCCTCGTGCTGCCCGCCTTCGGTGCTTTCACGGGAGGATTGAATATTCTGGACGACGCATTCCAGCCCATCTTCGGAAACGACGGCATGTCGGTCTGGATGCTTGGCCAGGAAGGTCTCTATCCGGTTGCAACGCGATTGCTGCGCGAAGATTAAAAGCGTTAGTGCGTAACGCGCCGGAATGCGAACGCGGCGGCCAATCCTGCAAGTGCCGCCAGCAAAACCGTCACCAGCCCATAAAGCAGCGGCCGCTCATAGGCTGAATCATGAAGAAAGCGCTCAAGTCCCGTTCGCTCAAGATTGACCAGGCTCCTGTACTGGCTCAGCAGCTGACCATCCTTGAAAAGATAGAGCCGCGCCGTCAGCGGACCGACTGGCACGTTCGGCGGCAGCGAAATGGTCGATCGAAATAAACTCCGGCCGATAAACGTTACTCCGTAGTCGGCCGTTACGTACAGCCGCTCCCTCTGCTTCAGGCGAATGACTGCGGTTCGGAACTCGTCTGCGTCCGACTCGCCACGTGGCGTTGCGCTAATGCCGCCGGATGGCACCATGCGCACATGCGAGAAGCCTATCTGCAGCGCATTGCGCACATCCTTCTCGGCAATTTCTTCAACGGGCCGCGTCGAAGCGATGGCGTAGTAACTCGGGAACGACGCAAAGCGAACCTTGCGGTTATTGATCCACAGTCCGCCAACATTCGCTTTCTTGCGCACGACAGCAGGACCAGGGGTTCCTTCAACAACTACTACCACATCGTACGTGCCCGCTTCAGCACTCGGCGCCCGGCTGTTCTCGACAGTGCCGAAAATCAGGATCTCCGTGCCAACAAAACTCGATGTGATCGCTACGCTGCGCGTGGAGACATCCGCTTCAACCGTTTCCTTAGCGGATTGTGCCGCGACAGCGGGTGCGAGCGCTATGGCTATAATAAGGGCGCGGCCGACGATGGCCACAATGGCGCACTTTGCACATGTCATCAAAACCTCCCCAAGCCGCCAAACGAAAAGAGGTCGCTTGGCATTGCAACGAGGTCGTAGCCCATCCTGAGACACACAAGCATGACGAGTGCTGCCAGCAGTAAGCGCAACTGCTCGCCTTTAAGTTTCTGCCCGGCAATGGCGCCAATCTGAGCGCCGAATACGCCACCGAACATCAACAATGCTGCCAAAATGACATCCACGGTTTGGTTCTGGTAAGCGTGCAAAATAGTCGTCACTGCCGCCACGAATACGATCTGAAACAGCGACGTGCCGACCACCACACTGGTCGACATGCGCAGCAAATAGATCATGGCAGGAATGACGACAAAGCCGCCGCCGATGCCCATGATGGCGGCCAGGAAACCAACGAACATGCCAATGAACGCAGGCGGAATAGCGCTAATATAAAGTTTCGAGCGATGGAATCGCATCTTGAGCGGCAAGCCATCGACCCAACTGTGCTGACCGGATTTACGCGGCGCCGGCACGTCTCCGGCCTTAGTCTTGCGCCAAGCGTTCAAGCTTTCAACCAACATCAATGTGCCGATGACACCGAGAAATGTCACGTATGTCAGCGAAATTACTAGATCCAAATGCCCTAAGCGGCGCAGGATGCGCACGATCTCGACGCCGATCACCGAGCCAATTGCGCCCCCGAGACACATGACAAGGCCCATCTTCACATCGACATTGTTGCGCCGGTATTGCGTCACGGCACCCGACACCGACGACGCTACGATGTGCGCGCCACCTGTGCCAACGGCCACAGCTGGCGGGATCCCGAGAAAAATCAGGAGCGGTGTCATGAGAAATCCGCCGCCGATGCCAAACAATCCGGAAAGAAAGCCGACCGCCGCACCCAGCCCCAGATAGATGAGGACATTCACCGACATTTCGGCAATCGGCAGATAGACGTGCATTGCCCGGTCCGCATTTTCTGATCGGCCGGAGGAAACGGCCTCCGCTGGAACTCGCCGCCATCCGACATCATATGTCGTCCGATCTCAAGCCCGCCTATAGCCGTGTTAGCGGGTCAGCAACAGAGAAAGCAAGCCGACGTCCTCAGACGGGCCGCTTTTGAGTTGCTTCAGACTGTAATTGACGCGGCGGGGCTCAGCCGTTGTCATCAGTGGCCGGGCTGTTTTTCCAGGCCTCCCCCGCTGTCCGGGCGTCGTTCGCCATTTTGTCGATCGACGCGGCCTTATAGTTTGCGACCAGTCCTTCCGCTACCACCAGATCGTCCGCCGGCAACTTGCCCTTCAGAATGTCGCGGCGGCGAACGGCCTCCTTGTCACCGCTACGGGCGGCTAAGCTCAGCCATTTATAAGCAACTTTGAGATCCTCTGGCACACCCAATCCATTCTCGTAAAGAACGGCGAGATTAAATTGGCTGTCCGCCAATCCATAGTCGGCGGCTTTGCTGAACCAGCTAGCAGCACTTGCGTAATCGGGCGAGCCTCCGCGCTGGTTGGCGCTGAGCACCGCGAGATTGTGCATAGCCTTGACGTTGCCCTGTTCGGCGGCGCGTCTGTACCAGTTTTCAGCGCGCGCTTGATCCGCTTTCATACCTAGGCCGCGCTCGTAGAGCGTACCAAGGCGATACTGCGCTTGAACGAATCCCTTCGCCGCCGAGCGCTGATACCATTTCGCGGCGTCCTTGAAATTCTGGGTCGTGCCTTTGCCTTCAGCAAGACGAGCGCCCACTTCGAATTCAGCCGATGGATCGCCGTTCGCAGCGGCAAGCCGAAGTGAAAGCGGTCCGACGGTGGCTGGTGGAATATCGAGCGGACCGTTCGGCTTACGAGCAACTACTTCAAAAGCAGCGCCTGGTGCCCGATCCTCAATTGCCTCAGGAACAAGGGCCGCAGGCGTCGGCGGGATAACCTCTCCTGCAGCCAGTCCGAGATTGGATGATACGCTCGCCATTGCTTGCTGACGGCGGGCACGCTCTATATCGGCGGCACCAACATTTTGATCCGTCGAAACCGAAATACCCTGCATCGGCACTTCGAGCCCAGTTAAGGTCGAGTCTTGAGGCAGAATAAGACCATGTGTGGTCGAATGCAGATTAAGCTCTGGTGCTGCTTTGTCGGGATTTGCTTGAGGGGCAAAGTCCGCGTCAGGCGGCGGTGCCGTCGTAGGTTTCGCGCCCGGCGCCGGAGCCTTGGCATCCGTCAACTTATCTGGCTTAACCGCGGTGGCCGGATTAACGGTCATTTCTTTCGACACAAGCGTCGACTTATTTGTGATTCCCGCGATAGACGCCCGCTTCGAGTTAGAACCCAGAATGAAGAACCCGGCCCCGCCTGCAACGGCAAGCAAGAGGAACAGCGCAACAATGCGCGGTGAAATGCCGGAGCTAGCCAATTCTTTGGACGGCTTAACGACAGTCGTTTGCGGCTTGGCCGCTGGATTCGGCGCGCTCTTGGAGGCTTTATTTATTTCAAGTTCTCTGGGCTTCGTGATGACGATCTCATCAGCCAAAGCTGAGCTCTCGTTGGCGAGGCGCATCTTTGCACGGCGCGCGTCGGCGATGAAATCCTGGCGCAATTTTTCCGACGAACGCAGAGGTGCTGACTGCTGTGATCCAGGCTGTGTCTGGTGCTGCGGCAGTTCGGGTTCAGAATAGGCGCGCCTATCGGGTGGAGCAAATTCGTCCGCGAAATCGTAGTCGTTGCCGGGGGCGTGCTGGAACGGCGACGGTGTGGATTTGACGCTGGCGACAGCCGCTACAGCGGCATCAAGCGCCGACCGGTTTTCTGGTTCATGTTGCAACGGGCGGGCCGCATCCATATAAATCCCCGCCGGCTCATGCGCATAGCCTTGCGGCGATGCCAGAGACTGTATTTCCGCGTTTCGATGCTGATTGAGCTCAATCGCGTCAACACGATCCAGCAAGCGGATCATCGCCTGCTGCAAGGTATCGAGCAGGACTGTCGTGTTCTCATCGCCGAGCCGGACTTCAGACATGGTGCGCTCAAATAGCGATCGCATTTCATCGACGTCGAAACCCGGCTGTGCCGTCTGCGGCGTTGCTGCAATGTAGGAAGCGGCTTCACGCGCGGCGGCCTTGGCAATCGCCGCAACATCAACAGCGGGCTGATTGCCGGAGTATTGATCGCCTGACACCCCTTCTAGGGCAACCCTATGCACATCCTCAAGCTTTTCAGTAATCTTGCCGATTTGGTTCTCCAAAGCGTCAAGCCGGGCGAGCTGAGAATTCGTGTTTTCAAGATGATCGACAAGTTCGCTCATGTGAGCTTCAATCAACCGGACAGATTCAACGTCGCTGCGTGTAGCCACATTTTCAAATGCTTGTCCGAAGTGACTCTCAAACTGGTCGAGCCGCTGGCCTATGGCAAAGTATGATTGGTCGGGCCTGACATCGGCGAGTGCTTGGTCGATGTGGGACGCAATTTCGGAGAAGCGTGTTTCAAACCAAGCATGATCCGCTGTCCCCGGTTGTACGGGTGCAATCGCCGAGGCAGCTGCAACTTCATAGGGGCGCGACGCTTCGGTTTCTGCTGTGGAATTTTCTGCTCGTGGTTTGAGAGACTGATTTACCGGATCGTAAAGGTTCGCGAGAGCTTCAGCTGAGTCGCGATCCCACGGATCACTCGTGTTTCCAGGCAGACTCTCGATAACGTCGAATGTGTCGACACCGGCATATCCGCGATTTGTTTCCTCTTCGCGCTTTCGCGATTGCGATTGCTGGTTCTGGTCCAGGGCACTGCGAAGCGCCATCGGCGGTTCGGCAAGCGCCGCTGGCGACGGCGCGGACGGTTGATGCGATGCCTGTAGCGCGGCCTGCGTATCCGTATGAGCGGCACCGGGCTGTTTCGCATCCAAATCTGCTGTCGACGCAACGACGTGGCCTTGTGATGGGTTGACGTCAGCAATGCGGGACGCCAATTCCGACATTCCCGCTTCAATACGCGCAAATGCCGGCTGGAAATTTTCAGGAACGCGCGTGCGCATGAATTGCGCCTCATGACCCAATGCGGAGAGGCGATCTCGCATCTGACTGAGAGTTTCAGAGTGTCGGCGGTCCGCGTCCGAGATCTGCTCTACGATCGAATGCAGCAGACCCTTGAGGTCGCCCGCCCGGCAGGATTCGCCGTTCGTTTCGGCTCCCTCGGCCATAAAGGTTTCAGCCTCTTGGCGCACGCGTTGGTGCCAGTCCGAATTCGACATTGTGTTTCCTCAGCGCCGCAACTCGCTTGCCATGACAGCCTGTCTGCATTGCCGGGTACGGGTGAAGTGGCTCAAGCGCGAGTATTATTCCCGCGGGCCGGTCGTCCGGAAGGCTTACAGGCAAAAGCCGGACGCAGAACAATTCGAACTTTCGAAATCCAAGCTCGCAGGCGCTAGTAAACGCCGGGTTAAGCAGCCTGCATGCCAGAGTTAAAAGTGGCGGTTAATTACGTGATTTCAATGCGTTATATATTATGTATGTTTTGAATTGGCATGCTTGGAGAGGGCGTTTTCTACTCTGCGGCAGAAAAGTGATTCGGCTGGCCCTCCCCGGCACACCTGTCTGACCGACCACACAAAGCGCAAATTCCAGATACAACGTTTGCCCGATCGGAGATTGAGCCATGTTGCGCCGTATTGTAATCGCTGCTTTGGGTTGCCTGTGCCTTTCGGCGGCGGCACTTCATTTCGAAGTTCAGGCCGAAAGCGTGGAAGACGGCAAAGGCCGCTACACCATGTCACCGGTCGAAGGTGGCGTCTTGCGCCTCGACAAAGAGACAGGTGCCATGGCGTTGTGCACCCGCCGCAACGAAAAGCTGGTGTGCGATCCCGTGGACGATCGTGCGGTGGCTGACAACGGCCAGCTTGCCAAACTCGAAGCAGAAAATCGTGCGCTGAAGGATCGTATCAAGGCCCTTGAAGATAGCGCTGCGAGCGGCGATGCGCCGAAAGCACCTGAGGCGCCCGAAAACAAAATGCAGTTTCCGACCGAAGAAGAGGTTGATAAAGCCCTCGACTACGCCGAGCGCATGTTTAGAAAGTTTCGCGACCGGCTGCAGAAAGTCGAGCCAACACAGCCGCAACCCAAAACCGGCGAAGGCGGCGCACTCTGATCTGCGCAAACGCACATTCGGGTGAAGCTGATCAACTTGTTTATCTTCGTCTGTTGTTATGCAACAACATGAGGCTCGCAAAATTGCCTCGTCGCCGTAACAAGTTCATGAACCACGCCCGGTTCCGTCATGGCGTGACCCGCAACAGGAACAATTCGCAGCTGAGAGCCGGGCCAAGCAGCGTGCAATGCCCAAGCACTCTGCACCGGCGTCACCACATCATACCGGCCATGTACGATGATGCCCGGAATGCCTGACAATCTTTTGGCCTCAAGCAGCAGCTCTCCATCTCTCGGAAAAAACCCGCCATTGACGAAATAGTGGCACTCGATCCGCGCGAAGGCGCGCGCGTACCTGTCGGACCCGAACCGCCTGACCCGGTCTGCGTCGGGCAAGAGTGAGAGCGTTGATCCTTCCCACATGCTCCATGCGCGCGCCGCTTGGAGCTGCAGACCAAGATCGGATCCAGTTAAGCGGCGATGATAGGCTGAAATCATGTCGCCACGCTCGGCAACAGGGATTGGCTTTTGATATGCAGCGAACGCTTCGGGATAGATCCAGCTGCACCCATCTTGGTAGAACCATTGTAATTCTGCGCGCGTCACAAGAAAAACGCCACGCAAAATGAGCCCCGTCATCTGGCCAGGATGTGCTTCGGCGTAGGCAAGCGAAAGGGTCGAGCCCCAAGAACCGCCGAACAATTGCCAGCGCGTGATCCCAAGTGTTTTGCGGATTAGTTCCATGTCTGAGATGAGATCGGCGGTTGTGTTGTCGTGCAGCGCAGCGTTGGGGGTCGAACGCCCGCACCCTCGCTGATCGAACAGAATGATGCGATAATGCTTGGGGTCGTGAAAGCGGCGCATCGCTGGATTTGATCCCCCGCCCGGACCGCCATGTACGACAAGTGCTGGCTGTCCGTGCGGATTGCCGCACTCCTCAATGTGGATCGTATGTCCGCCGCTCACGGCAACGCGGTGTTCGCGGTGAGGATCGAGGGCGGGATACAGACCCAACCGGTCACGCCCCGTCATATCTTCGCGCTTTCCAACTAATTATTCTCTCATGCGGCCACTCGCGCCTCAGGATCGGGTTTGCTTTTTGATTTGGAGGCGGCGCATCTCTCGATCGTAAATGATTTCGCCACCGGGAACGCGGATGTCGCGCACAACTTCGAGATCGTGACGGCTGGTTTCGGGGAAAAACGAAGAAACAATCATCGCGACGGCCGTTGAAACAGGCAGTCCCAAAATCCCGGCGATGGCACTTGGCAACGAAATGGCACCGGCCTCGCCCGCGAATATGGCGAGCGACGCCATAGCGAAACCGCTGATGATCCCTAACATGGCCCCGCCCCGCGTCAGACGCTTCCACCAAATCGATAGGGCAAGTACCGGAAACAGGCTTGCTCCAGTCAAACCAAGCGCCCAAAGCACGAGCTGAAGGGGGTCGGTCGGCGCCAATGAAACTAGGAACGATCCCGCCAGCGCTGCGGCCACGATAAATCCGCGAACGATCCAAATACGGCTCTGCGGCGTCGCGGGATCCCACGTCAAACCCTGAACGACATCTTCGCCAAGCACGGCGGCAAGAGAAACGGTAGTTGCGCCAGCGGCGAGCAGAGCCGCTGCAATGGCACCTGTCATCGCTAAATAGACGTAGGCCTTGGGTAGTCCAGCCGCCAGCGGCAACGCAAACAGCACGGCATCACGATCAAAACTCAACGATTGGTAGCCGAATTCACCGCCGCCTTTGTCTACTGTGGCGAAGCCGAACGAGACGACGCTGGCTATCCATTGCGGCAGTTCTTCGGTGCGATGATTCATAACAAGATCCAACACGTAGTCGCGCATGAAGACTGCGGCCGAGGAAACTGTCAGCAAGGTGATGCCGAAAAGAACGGTCGCCCAACCTAGTGACTTACGGGCTTCGTACACACCCGGTGTCGCAGCTGCGCGCGGCAGCAACCATGGGGCAGACGCAATGCCTGCTGCGATCATAATGGCTCCGAGCGCGAATGCGATGGGGCCAACTGCGCCAAATGGGGCTGTATATGGCTTCGTCAACCGATGCAGGCCTTCTCCCGGCAAACCAAAAGCAAACGGCCACGTACTCAATGTCTGCAGACCGTTATTGGCCTCATGCCACACAAGGCCGCGCACCAATGGGCCGTGAGTGAGCTGTGGAACGGGTAGGCTCGTCACAATGGTTGATACAGTCGCGACGCATACTGCCAAGGCGAGGAGGGCCGCGACCGCTTGTGCAACGCCTGCCCACGTAAAACTGCGCTTGCCGCCGGGCACAAGTATCATGGCCAAGACTACCACCAGAACTAACGCTGCAACGTCACGATCCATTCCGGTCAGCCTTGACGCCGAACCCGCCCCCAGCCGCAGCTCTGCCGCCAACACGAGGAGCATTGGCACGGCGACCACCATCGCGGCAACGATTCTCAACGCTTTACTATCAAATCGCCGGCCAAGATAACTCGGCACCGTATATGCACCGAATTTCCTGTAGAATGGCGCGAGCGTGCTTGCCATCACGACAAAGCCGGTCAGACCACCAATCATGAGCACGAGCGCGTCAAACCCAGACACAAAGAACGCGCCCGTCCCGCACACGAGGAACGTGGCACCCGACGCCGTGATGGCAAGCAAAAGCCCTGTGTAGCCAGCAGGCACACGGCGGCCTGCAGCGAAGAACTCAAGAGGGTCGCTAGTCGTAACTGAGATACCGATTGTTGCGTAAAGCAGCAGAGGTCCGGCAAACAACGCCATCCGCAGCCAACGGTCTTCAATGCTCAAAGCCTCGGAGATGAGTGCCAGCAGAAAGATAGCGGCGAACAGGGCCGCGAAGATGCTGAAGTAAGTCCCGAGCCTCGGATTGACCAGCCGCGCGTGCGTTGAAAAAGACATGATGATGAGGAACCTTCGCGCTGTGACTTAAGTATCTTCGTGCGCGCCGTGCCAATGATCGATGGCGTTCTGCCGGTTAACGTAGCTGGCAACGGTCACCACTGCGATCAGGAAGAAACCGTGGGCAGACAGGAAATAGCCCAGCGGGAACCCTAAAAACCGGTTGGCATTCAATTGCTCGGCATAGAGCGGCAAGACAACCATCACCGCCAGAAAAGGAATAAGGCTCGCTAAAAGCTGCCATTTCGTCGACCGCCAATACGGCTTTCGTTCCTTGCGTTCCATTGCATGCCTTCAGGTGAAAAACTGGCTTATCAAGCCCTCTCGGCCACGTTAACCTCGGTTCATGGCGCGACTATGCGCGATTTTCCCAACCTTTGTCCAACTTGGATAACAGTATCATCAAGTGGGCATAGATTGCTCTCGAAACTGATTTCCCCTAAATTTTGCCGCGAATCGCTTGCTTGCCGCCAGCTATTCTCAACGTGAGGGTGTGACTACGGCTTCGTGCCGCGTTCGTAGCCGGCTCGAGTACCAACCGCCTGGCACCCGTTGCTGCGCGGTATTAAAACAGGGGAAGGACCAACTGCAATGAGCATGCTCCAAGAATTCAAAGAATTTGCAATGAAAGGCAATGTCCTCGATCTCGCCGTCGGCGTGATTATGGGCGCTGCGTTCGCGCCGATCGTATCGACACTCGTCGACAATATCGTCATGCCGCCGATCGGCTTCCTTATGGCCGGCGTCGATTTCTCGACCCTCGCAGTAGGCCTCCCGACGGGTGGAGATCCTGTTCTGATCAAGTACGGCCTGTTCCTAAACGCCATCATCAAGTTCCTGATCACAGCCACGGCGATATTCTTGCTGGTCAAAGCCCTCAACTCCATGAAGAAGCCGGCGCCATCCGCGCCCGCCGCGCCGCCTCCAGCCGAAACCTACCTCAAGGAAATTCGCGACTTGCTGGCAAAGCGCTAAGCCGTCGCCGATTTAACAATGAACCCCGGATCGAAAGGTCCGGGGTTTTTTGCTTTTCTACGAGCAGCTTCCGCCGCCGAGCACGCAGAACTTGGCGCAATTCTTATGGCAGAGCTTCACAGACCCACGATCAAACATTGAACCGTTCGCGCGGGCCGCCGCGTCAAGCGTCTCGCCCATTTCGAAAGCCGGATCATAGGGCAATAGGGTGCAGGGCAACACGACAGGCCGCACCGCACCCTTGCGCTTCACGATCATGCGCGACGAGGCGCACATCATATCGCTTGGGCTCTTCTTCAGAATGCTCCAACAGCGAATAGTGATTTCCGGTCCATCGTAGCCAGCATCCATTTCCGGGAATAGCACGAGCTGCTTGTGATCGAGATGATTGATCGGCCAACTTCGCGCAGCGATGAGGCTCCCGTAGCCTTGGCGCTCGGCATCCTCAGCCTCATCCCAGCACATTCTCCCGGCAATGGCGATGTTGAATGCATTGGCCGAAAGCCAGTCGATGCCGGCAAGCGTTCGCTCATAGGCGTCCGGCCCGCGTTCGATCTCGTGCAGAACTTTGGTGTAATGATCGAGGCTTACGCGAACGGTGAGCCGACTGCCATAGAGACCGTTTAACTCGATCAAGCTCTTCTTGATGTGCGGGCGCTGCATCGGCAGCATGGCGTTTGTTAGCACGAGCACTTCAAAGCCGCGCGCCAAGGCGTCCCTCAGCATCTGAGGAAATTCAGGATTGAGAAACGGCTCGCCACCCGTAAATCCGACTTCCCGCGTGCCAAGCATTTTCGCTTCATCAAGGAACGCAGCCGCTTCGGCCGCCGTTATGTATTCCAGCCGATCATTCGAGGGGCTCGATTCGATATAGCAGTTGCGGCAGGTGATGTTGCAGAGCGAGCCGGTATTAATCCAAAGCGTCGTCAAGCGGTCAAGCCCGACGCTGGCCCGCTTCTCGCCCTTGGCGGTCCAATCGGGATCGGTAAACTTCTGGGCCGGCACGGCAGCGGGCACGATCTCAGTCTGAACAGTCAAGCAAACCTCCGTCGCCCGTGATGGGCGGCTTTTCGTAATCGCACACCTATGATAGACGAAATAGAGCGCGGGCGTAGTTCAATGGTAGAACGGCAGCTTCCCAAGCTGCATACGAGGGTTCGATTCCCTTCGCCCGCTCCATCAGCCTCCGCCAAGCCTTTGGCGGGATCGGAGTTGCGCAATCGGCGAAAAGTATCCAGTGCAAGAAGCGGGTGTCGCGCGGGAGCTTTAGCGTAGGCGGACCGCCCGCTCAACCTTAGCAGCATCCGCCGCCATCGTAGAAATAGGTGGAGGGAGAGATCGAGATATCGTCGCGCCCGAGCTTTGCAAGCGCGCCGGCTGTCTTATCGCACACAGCAAGTGGCTGATTCTGGCCCAGGGTGTGACCTTTGCCATCGTTGAAGAAATCGTCGTCACCAAAGTAGATTGCCGTTCGGCCGGTAAAGACGCAGGGCCCGTCATTCGGCATTGGATCCTTGATGGCGCAGATTTCAACGCTGTCAATCGGGATCAAGCGATCCGTCGCATAATGGCGGGGCGAGAGAACGCGGTACGGCCGCTTCGCACGCACCTCGATTGTCCCAAACCCGAGATCGGTTAAGCGCTTAATGTAGTCCTCAAGCGGAATGGCGCCAGTTAGACACATCGCGCGCAACCGCTCGTCAGCCTTGAGGGCCGTTGGCATTTCGGTGTCGCACACGGGATCTGAGAGTAACAAGCGTCCACGCGGCTTCAACACCCGGTACATTTCGCCAAGCGCGCGTTTCAAATCCTCATCATGAAAAATGTTGAATAAGCAGTTCTGGGCCGCCACATCGATTGTCTCGCTTGCGATCGGCAGATCGAGCGCATCGCCTTTGCGTAAATCGACGAAGTCCGATTTGAACCAGCCATTTTGCTGTTCGGCTTCTTTGAGATTTCGCTCGCAAGCCTGCATCATTTCGTCAACGACATCGAGGCCGATGATGGCGCCGCGGCGACGGCTGAAATAGGCGAACTGCAGGACCTCCATGCCCCCGCCGACGCCAACATATAGGATCGACGGATTGGCGGTCAGATCGCGCGGGTTCACGGTCGAGCCGCAGCCATAGTTCATATCCAGCATTGTCTGCGGGATTTTGAGATCCGGGAGCTGCCAGATCGGCGTCGTCGTGCAGCACAGCCCTTTGTCGGGGTTCAAGGCCGCTTCCCTGTAAACATCATGCGTCGTCGTGTGATACATCGAAACCCTCAGTCGGCGCGCTGTTGTTAAACAGATTTGAGAAGCAACTTGCTCAGACAATTCAATGATATGGAACCGAGGTACAAACGGCCCGCACGAACTTTCGCTGTATTTCGGCCCCACGGTCCAGTTCGTTACATCATTTCTTCCTTTGTGGCCCCCTCAATCCGGCTATCCTTACGATGCTTCGAATGCGTTGCCCCTTTGGCTAGCCCATACCAAATTGTCCCGCCCGATGCCCTTGTGCGGCGTCTTGGACCAGTAGTGCGGCCGCGTGACGATCTCCACCACGGCTTTATACGATGCCAGAGATATAGCGAGCCAGTAAACCGGTAGTGCCAGTGCCGACAGCACAAGCAAGCGTCCGCCGCGGTGCGCGACGGCCAACGCCACCAGAGCGATGGAACTGACGTAACTCGAGACAACATTGAAGCAGCACGTCCACCACAGCACAGCCTCAAGTCCATCCACAGGCCATTTCAAAAATGTCCCGTCGAGTAAACGCATCAGAACGGCGGCATAAAAAAATGGATGCACTAGAGCGGACAGAATAAGGCCGCCAAAGATTAGCTGAAAGCCCAGAAACCGCCACAGGCCAAGCTCGCGCCAAAGTTGGACCGGATCACGCATATGGACCAGGTACGTTTGCATCCAGCCTTTGATCCAGCGCGTACGCTGCGCAAGCCAAGCGGCAATAGTATCGGGCGCTTCTTCCCACGTGACCGAGTCAAGCATTGCGACGCGT
>JAYSVT010000139.1:0-2048 GCA_043718455.1 Hyphomicrobium sp. | reverse complement strand
CGCGAACCTTTTCGTGCACGCCCTACGATCACCCCTCAAAGGCAGGCCTCCCGCAGCTCAGTCACGGCGCGGCGTCCTCCTGCTTGGGTCCCTACGGTCACCCCTCAAAGGCAGGCCTCCCGCAGCGCATGACGCTTTCAGGAAGCCGATTAGATGGAGTTTTTCGCTCGCAGAGCTCGACCCCGGGCTGCTTGGCCAGGGAGCCATATTTCTCCGGGGTGTTCGATCCACGCGGAGGTAGGATCAGCCGAAGCTGACGCATACGCCTGCCACCCAGACCAGCGGCCCCGCAGGTACGAGCACCCTTCAGTTACCCAAAGAGCACCGCTAGGCCGCCTGGAGGCATCCTCACAGTTTTGCGTCTGTCGAGCAAGAAGCCTTAGAGCCCGCATCAGAGCCCTGCAACGCGCGTCGTCGTCCCCATCCCGAACACCGTGGCCATTATTCAAACAAGTCTGCGTGAGTGCCGGTGCTGACGAGGACGACCTCGTCGTCGGTGGTTCGGTAGATCAAGAGCCAATCCGGTTGGATGTGGCATTCGCGGTGATCGTCCCACTCACCCTTGAGGGCGTGATCGCGACGTGCCGCCGGCAGGGGATCGCCGGCACGAAGCGTGTGTCGATGACGACCTCGAGCAGCGCTTGAGCACGCGTCGGTCAAAAGGAAACGTCGGGGCTCGATGTCAGCAATGCCCGGTTGCACGTAAAATTCCAGCGCGTCAGGACTGCGGGACGGAGTCTGCCAAGCAATTTCGCGTGGCTTCGCGTCGAGCGCCCAGCGCAACAGAGCAGGTCTGCACGGCAATCGACGAACGTAACCGGAATGCAAACTCCCGTTTCGGAGCCAGCCGATCAGCGGCTATCGCCGACGCGATTGGTTCGAGACCGACCGTCATGCTGCGCCGCAGCGCAACGTCGGTCAGGGCCAATAGCGACACAAGCCAGACTTGGATGATCAGACAGCATGTGCTTTTTGTGTAAGCCAGTCGACATGGTTCGATGCTACGCTTTGTTGCGCCGCAACTGGATTGGTGCACTTCTTCGCAACGAACGGTCGGTCTCGGGTGATCATCGAGCGTCACCAAGACCCTCGACGTCAACCCGCTGCCGGGCGAATCTGACCCCACTGCCGAACTCGCCGGGCAGGAACTCGCACAGCGACGCTGTGTCCGCTTACGATTATCGCGTCTCGGAGCGGCACGGGGACAACGGGCCAAAGGAACTATCGCAGCCAGAGCAGCATTTGTACCGGCCGCCGGTCAGGGCAAGCCATCAGTCCTGAGTAGGCATCGGACAGGCTTGCTGAATATTCGCACTCGACGCCGTCGACTCGCACGCTGGCAACGATGGACGATGACAGACGGGCAAGCTTGACGCGAAGCTCGCCTGTCTTCTCAAGCGGGCCATCCAGGCTGCACCAGCCGATGTGCGTCATTTTCATCGATCCGGCAAGCTCCCTCGTGTCACCCAGACGCTCGAGCTTGGCCGTCATCTCCCATTCGCCGATGTTGCCGACAATGCCGAGGATTTCCGCCGACCCAGGCACCGGAGCGTGTATCCAGAAGAGGTAGCCAGCGGTTGCTGACGGCGCCACTATGCACGCCAGCAAGATCACCAACGCTTGACGGAATCGCGGCACTTGCGCCTCCCAAGCTCGACGTTGATTACCGAAACTGGCGAGATCAGCCGAGTGATCTCGCCTCGCCCTGTCGGCTCATCCCTTCTTGGCGACGAAGGCGCGCGCCTCGGTCACCTCCGGCCGCACCGTGTCGGCCGCAGCCGCCAACTCGACGATCTTGGCATAGTAGCGCTGGGCCTTGACCCGATCACCGACCTTGGCGGCAGCCCTGGCAGCACCGGCGTAGGTGAGTACGCGGTTCGGCTCTTTCTTGAGTACGGCCTCGTAGGCGGCGAGCGCTTCTTTGCTCTGTCCACGATCCAGCAGCATGCTGGCATATTGCTCGCGTGCGGGCGCCAGAGGGCCTGGGGTGACTGGATGCTTGTCGGTCTTGTCCTCGGCATCGGCAGCAGCGGATAACGCTGTCAGCG
>JAYSVT010000138.1:0-19835 GCA_043718455.1 Hyphomicrobium sp. | reverse complement strand
ACCGCGACGATCCCACCCGCGATTTCGACCCCAACGTGGTCCAATATAGAACGAAACGCCTGGGCTGTAATATCCGCGATGACGCGCATTGCCACCGTGACACCACCGTTCGCCGTCCCTCCAGCGGCAGTGTCGATAAGAGCGCCAATGCACCTTATCCACTGTGCCTGGCGTCGCAGCCGCGCGTTCAATCGATTGAGGCACAAGCGGGATAGCCTGTGCCGCCGAGCCGCCTACTGACATTGCTGCCAGCACAGAAGCTAAATAAAGCGAAGTTAACTTCATAAGTTTAGGCCTCCTTGTATGGCTTGATCCGAACACTGTTCGGAGTTTCAAAGTTGTGTCTAACAACGCAAACTTCCAGAAAGAGTTCCCGGCGACGGCCCAGTTGTTGATCGTGGAAATTTCATATCGCGACGCACCACACCTTGGGTGAACAAACCCTTGGCCAACTATAGGCCGGTGCAACCGAGACTTGCCGGTCGTAAAAAATCAGCGCGATGAACGCGACGCGTCGTTAGACACGTCTATCTACGTCACAGGGAAACCACTTCGAAAATCGCGTTTGTCAAACTTACGATGGAATATGGTTTGCCGACAATCCTGACGTTGCGATGCCGTTCGGGGATCAGAGAAGGGTCGCTGTAACCGGATGCAAAAATGAACGGTATGCCGCGCTTTGCCAATTCGTCGGCAACTGGAATAGAGTTCCCGCGGCCCAGATTTATGTCGAGCACAGCGAAGCTGCAGGTGCCGGAGGCCACGAATGCGAGTGCAGCCCCAGCATCCCCGGCCACTTCAACGGACGAGACGCCGGAGGCGCGCAACATCGACTCTGCATCGAGGGCGATCAATAGGCTGTCCTCTACGAGCAAAACCTCAAGACCTGAAAGCGCATTAGCGCCCAACGATTTCTCCGGGCTCCGGGGGGACATGGCTGTCATCGGCGGCGTGTCAACGACGTGCTTGGCCGGGATGACAAAACGTGCTCGAACCCCGGTGAGCTCATAGCGAATTTGAGTTTCGCCATTCAGTTCAAACATGATCTGGCGGTCTATGAGTGTTGTACCAAAGCCGGTACGTTTAGGGGTTTGAACCGTGGGACCGCCGCTCTCTTGCCACTCGATTACGCAGTTTCCGGCGTCATCCACACGCCACGCGATAGCGAGACTTGCATTCGGAACTGACAGCGATCCGTATTTGGCGGCGTTTGTGACCATTTCGTGTGCGACTAGAGCGAGTACGTAAAAGGCGTGAGCGTCTATAGCCACGGCAGGTCCACTGCAATCAATCGCACGTGCGTGTTTCTGACGGTAAGGACTGGTTTCTCTTTCAAATAGCTGACCGATTTCGCCTGCGCCCTCGTGGTGCGCTTGATCGTGCGCATAAGCCAGAGCCTTTATACGTCCCTGCAGCCCAATCACGAATGATGCAATGGTCTCTGAGGAATTCTGGCCTTGAGAAACCAATGAACTGATTAGTCCTAGTATGTTTTTCACGCGATGGTTGAGTTCGGCGATCAAGAGGCGCTGGCGATCGGCGGCCGCAGCGCGCTCGCGGGTTGCGAACTCATTTAATCGCAATACGACTTCGAGCATCGAAATACGAAGTGCCTCAGCGGTTAGCCGATCACTGTCTTCCCACGGCCGTGACTCGCCGCGCACCTCGCTCTCCCAGCATTCGAAACTTTTGCGCGGAGTTAGCCGGTCGCCATGGGGACCCATGGTAACTGGTTTATTCGGATCGCCGGCCCATTTTACAGTGTGAACGATTTCTTGACGAAACAACATCAAGTAATCACGGGCCATGCGCGATAGCGGGATAGCCATCAGGCCATTGGCTTGGCTAGCGAACGATGCCGCTGCCGGCAAACGGTTTGCGATTTCGTGAGTCGCAAACACTTCGCTGCTTGAGGCATCGGCAACAAAGCGCGCTAGCGCCGGAATGGCCCTTTCTGGTGGAGTCGTACCCTCACTTACCCAAATGCCGTTAATCCAAAGTCCCGCGCCATCACACGGTATCAGTGTACGAAGATCGCCGAGACGTTGAGCCAAATTGTCCATAAGCGCGCCAGAGGTCGGGAATTCCGCCAGCATTTTGTCGATGCGCAGCCGGGCAACCCGAACCAAGTCCGCACGATCACTAGGTTCAAGGCTTTCGACTTGCAGTGAAAAGATTTGGCCGAAAAGTTCGGCAGCTGAACGGATATCTGCTGAAACGATTTTGGGTGTGTAATTGTGACACGCGATAAGCCCCCACAATTTGCCGCCGGCGATAATCGAGACAGACATCGACGCTGCGACGCCCATATTTTTCAAGTACTCAATGTGAATTGGCGAGACGCTGCGAAGTCCGGCGAAGCTAAGGTCTACGGCTTGTCCACTTGCGTCACGCTCTGGGACGATGGGCACCGTTTGAGAGTTTACGTCGGCGATCAACCTAATCCAGCTCTTGAGATAAAGCGCTCGGGCCTGTTGCGGGATATCGGACGCAGGATAGTGCAAGCCAAGAAATGCGTTCAGATCAGCGCGTTTCGACTCGGCAATCACCTGCCCCGAGCCGTTGTGCAGGAATTTATAAACCATAACGCGATCATAGTTAATGAGTGTCCGCATTCGCTCGGCGGCGAGTTCGCAAAGTCTATCGACCGAACCGATGTGTTGCAATCGCGATAGCAATGCCCCGACGAGCTCTATGGGTCTAACGACATCGGCTTCGACATCGTCGACCGGTTCGAGTTCGATGATAACGTTGCCAGCATGGCTGACAATGTTGGCATGGCATCTTTTGCGGTTCTCCAGTTGCAGATGGAATACCCGGGCTCTGATGGAGGATTGCGCATTTTCTAGAGCTGCCTTGAGCGTGGCTGCAGCCGCAGCGCCGATGACCGCCTTAAGCGATTTGCCAATCACATACTCAGGCTCGTCAGCCAACAACACCCCTGTGTTCATCGACGCATGAGCAATTTGTTGCTCAAGACCCTTACAAACCAAGAGTACGCCGTGTGATTGCACACTACCTGGAATATGGATCGGTTCGCGATCGCAATTCGTCAGATCTACATTCTGAGCTGAAATGTTGGCGCTCAAATCGGCTGGCTTCATTTCGATCCGACTCCTGCGGTTACCGAAACTCTCACGCGCTTATCCACCGCTCAAAGATTTCAAATGTCTCTCGCGCGGCAGCGATAATCGCACTGCGTTCGGCCACTTGCATGGGTTGCTCAAGCGTTGCACAGCACGCGCGCCAGAGCTCTGGATCACGATCAGAGCCCGCAAAAAACCGGCGGCATTCAAGGCCCGGCCCCACAAGATGACCAAGTTTTCCAGAGAGCACCCGGCCACCGAGTGTAGCCCCTTCACGCACATAAAGGCAGCCGAGAAACCGGCCGAACTCGTTAAGGTTAAGCGGTGCCTCGGATAGTGGCAAAGCGGAAATGTCGCCGTCGCGCAGACCTAGTTCTTTCAGGTCTGAAACCAGCAGGTGTACCCGGCGCCGCTTCTCCATCGTAACACCTGGATGGAGATTTCCATGTGCGCTAAGAGCTGCCTCCAGAGACATGTGGAAACCATATAACCGACGCAACAACGCGCAGTACTTGTCACGCGTTATGGTCTGTCCGAGCAACTCGCGAAAGAACAAATGACCATGCAGTCGATCATGAATATCCTCGGTCGCGTGGCGCAATACGTCCCTCATGCTCGAACATGATTCTCCGCGCGGTTGTAAGGAGACTCCAATCTCTGGCACGCTCTGATACATCAAAACCCGCCCGAGCCCGATAAAACGACCACCAAATGTCGTCGAGTTCGGACTGTGAAACACGTTCCCGCAATCCCGTTGAACGCCGAAGCGCACGGTAAAGTTCCCGCTTCGCAGCAAAAATTAGTGGCCGCCCTGAGAGCGGCAGACGACGTGCGGCCGATGTTACCGGCCGGAAGGTCGGCGGCGTGGCGCGGTGTTAGATGAATTCATCGGGTCGCATCAATCACATCGGCTCGGAACATAATGTGAACCGAAAATTTATACTCCGAGACACGTTATCGAACAGGCTTGTTACCCCAATTGCGCGGGTCGTTACACGCCGTCTTGCAAGCGCCTGGTAAATTGTTAACTGCTGCGATGTACAGCGCTTGCCAAAGTACGAAGCGTTGCGGGATCGTGAGCTCTAGTTCTGTAAGTTCGAGAACGGCAGCGGCGTCGCTCTTGCAGAACAGGTCCTCGGCCAGTGCTGACAACACGTGTGTATCACCGGAAACTACGACATCTACGAGGGTATGCGCGCGTTGAGCAGATTTTTCGGCTACTGCACAGGAGCCGCTTTTGTGATCGCTGTTGCCTAGGTTGTTCAATCCTATGCTTCCCTTGTAAGGCCTTCTCATTCGATTACCCAACAGCAGCTACCAAGATTTTGTTCCAGCACGTTAGCCCGAATACTCGAACGCGCTGCGCAAATTGGCAGTTATCTTTGGGTAAGCTGCACTTTGCGTTGCACTGCGGCGAGCGGACATTCGAGCGACTCCCGCAACGCATTGCTCAATTCCGTGAGCTCTTTGGCGGCTACAAAGCGGCCATTCGTTTCGCTTGCAAAGCACGACACTTTTCCGCTCGCGAGGGCGTCAAACATAATTACGTGAACCGTCAATAACGGAAAGTTGTGGTGCAAAGTGCGCGCAACTTCGCACGGATCGCGATCGCACGTTTCATCTCCGTCAGTCACCACCACAATTACGGCGGGTTGATCGCGGGCATCGAGCGCGGTCGCTGCGGCCTCGATTGATGACGAGAGCGGTGTTCCTCCATCTGTGGTGATAACTGCGATCTCCGACAAGATGCGGGCGCTCGCGCGAGTTTGCACCGGCACCCTAATTGCGATATTCGAGCATTGATCAGATTGTCCGGGGCCGAACGTCAAAAGCCCTACTCTGCGATGTTGAGAAAGGCTGGGAAGTATCTGAGTTGCTGCCTCGCGCGCTATATCAATTCTTGACCGACCGTCATCAGAAGACTGGGCCATTGAACCCGACGCGTCAAACACCAACATCGCGTCCATGTCACAGCGTGTTAAGCCATGTGTTACGCCATTGAAAGCCTGCGCATACGGTACAATGAAGTACAGGACAACTGCAAGTATCGATAGTTTTGGAGAACATCGCGTCTGGTATTTTTTCGACATGTCATAAACTCTTGCAACTTCAACTCTTGCAACTTCAACGGTCGCTACCTCAACGCATCTAAAGCGCAAAGGATCCCAACTGCCGACCCAAGGTTTCCTTGATACGGACTGATGCGGCTATTTTGAAGATTCAGGTTTGGAACCTTTGTCCGCGTGGCTCGTTTACAAGCGACAAAATTCCACGCAGAGATAACTTAAAATGCCTTCCATCGACGTAGAAAATTTTGGCCGGAAAGATGCGCGGCATCGATATTGGACTGCTGTGCACCCGAACCGAAAGTGGACAATTGACCGCTCGCCCCATGAGCAACAATGCGGATGTGGCGTATGACGGGACGTCATTCTATTTCACCGCGGGGAGCTCTCATAAAGTCCGTGAGATAGAAGCCAATCCAAGCGTGCTACTTTCTTTCACCGGAAGACGGGATGTTATTTCTGGAATGAACGTTTATGTTCTGGTGGAAGGCGTCGCAGAGCTCATTCGCGACCAAGCGCAGTTCAAACAACACTGGGCCTCCGACTTAGACGCCTGGTTTGAAAATGGCATAGCGACACCGGGCCTCGTGCTTATAAAAGTGACAGCACATCGGATCAAATTCTGGGACGGCATGGATCAAGGTGAACTGATCCTCAACTGACTTCGTTTTTCGAAGCGCCCTTTTTGAAGCTTATCACCACAGCGGAGACGGCGTGAATGTGGCATGCCTTGAACCTGCACGTGTTGTTTGGTCTTCAGGTCACTAGTCGATTCGTGTGCAACTAACCACGAGAAATTGCCATGGCGGCTATAGAGACTTGGCTTTATCCGACACCCTCAGGCCTCTTCTGCGAGCCAGGCGGTTTCTATATCGATCCTGCGCGTGCCATCGACCGGGCAGTGATTACGCACGGCCACAGCGACCATGCCCGCGCCGGTCACGGTCACGTTCTGGCAACGCCTGAGACCATCGAAATCATGAAAGTGCGTTACGGCCCGGACTGTTCCGGTCATTTCGAACCGATGCGTTATGGCGAATCAAGAGCCATTAACGGTGTCTCGGTCAGATTTGCGCCGGCCGGGCACATTCTCGGCTCTGCACAGATTGTTTTGGAATGGGGGGCGTCAAGGGTCGTGGTGTCGGGCGATTACAAACGAAGCTCCGATCCAACCTGTCAAGCTTTCGAACTGGTGCCGTGCGATCTTTTCGTGACTGAAGCCACCTTCGCGTTGCCGGTCTTTAAACATGGGGCCGCTGAGTATCAGATTGGGCGGCTGATCCAATCACTCGGCTCGGGACGGCCGCATCTCGTCGGAGCATATAGTCTCGGCAAATGCCAGCGCATCCTGAAAATGGTTCGCAACGCCGGATACCAAGAGCCGATCTATCTGCATGGCGCCCACGTTGCACTGATCAAACTTTATGAGCACTTCGGACACGACTTTGGCGAGTTGCGTCCTGTCAGTGCAGCATCCGCCAGCGACCTGAGTAGCGCACTTGTTTTGTGCCCTCCAACCTCGGTTGCTGATCGGTGGTCGCGCCGCTTCGAAAATCCCGTAATCGCGTTCGCGTCGGGCTGGATGCGAATCCGCGGTCGCGTCCGGCAGCGCGGCGTCGAATTGCCTTTGATCATCTCAGACCATGCTGATTGGCCGGAATTGTTAGACACCATTGTCGCTACCGGCGCTTCTGAAGTCTGGATCACCCACGGCCGGGATGATGCGTTGACTTATCAACTTAGTGTCATGGGCCGCAAGGCCAGAGCATTATCGCTCATTGGCCGCGAAGATGAGGCGGAGTGAACCCCATGCAGCGCTTCGCCCGCCTTCTCGATGAGCTCAGCACTCAACAAAGCCGCAACGGCAAGATCGCGCTCATGGCAGTTTACTTTCGCACCACGCCCGATCCAGATCGCGGCTGGGCTCTAGCAGCACTGACCGAATCCGCACTACTGAAAGTCCCACTGCGGCGGCTTTTGACTAAGCTGATGTCAGGGCGGATCGATCACTTTCTCTACAAGGTCTCGCGTGACTATGTGGGCGACACGGCTGAGACCGTGGCATTGCTGTGGCCTGAAACCAAAACCTCTAATAGTTATGACTCTTCGATATCTCTTAATGGTGTCTTCGCACGCATCCAGAATTGCCCTCCTAGTCAACTCGAGACAACGACTGCCGAGCTTCTCGATAACTTCGACATCACCGAGCGGTGGGCGTTCTTGAAATTTCTCGGCGGCGCTCTGCGCGTCGGCGTGTCGGCCCGTTTGGCCAAGATGGCTTTGGCAGAAGCAACGCAACCCACATTACCCGAGATTGAGGAAGTCTGGCACGCGGTGATGCCACCCTACGGCAACCTATTTGCGTGGGCTGAGGACCGCGGGCCGCGTCCCGAAACAAAAGGTGTGGCGGTTTTCCGTCCGCTAATGCTGGCAACGCCGATCGAGGATAACGACTGGGCGGGGCTTGCCGCCAGTGACTTCGCAGCCGAGTGGAAATGGGACGGTATTCGCGTACAAATCGCTGCGGAAACGTCGGGAGTGAAGATCTTTTCTAGAACAGGCGAAGACGTATCATCGGCCTTTCCAGAAATTGCCGAAGCGTTCTCTGGCCGCAACGTGACAGTTGACGGCGAACTTTTGGTGGTACGGGACAAAGTGGTTGCAAGTTTTAATGATCTTCAGCAACGGTTAAATCGCAAAAGTGTATCCGCTCGCATGCTTGATGATTACCCCGCCCACGTTCGGCTTTACGATTTGTTGTTCGTCGCAGGCGACGATCTGCGGCCGCTGAGTTTCGAGGAACGGCGTTTACGGCTGGAAAAGTGGCACAGTTGAACAAGCCCCCCGCGAACTGATGTCAGCGAGTTAATTAACTTCACAAGCTTCGAAGATTTAAGCCGGCTTCATGCCGGCGCCCGCGACTTGAGTATCGAGGGTTTGATGCTCAAGCGCCTGGCAAGCCCTTATCTCGCGGGCCGGCCCAAAGGTCACTGGTTCAAGTGGAAGCGCAAGGCGCTGACACTCGATTGTGTTTTAATGTATGCGCAGCGCGGATCTGGAAAACGCTCGTCGTTCTATTCAGATTATACATTCGGCGTCTGGCGGGCCGTTCATGGTGGACTTCCCGAACTCGTGCCGGTGGGAAAAGCGTATTCAGGATTTACAGATGCTGAACTAAAAACTTTGGATAAGTTCATTCGCCAGAATACCGTCGAGACTTTTGGGCCGGTCCGCGCCGTCAAGCATCAGATCGTTTTCGAGGTCGCATTCGATTCCGTTCAGTTTTCGAAACGCCACAAATCCGGCGTTGCCATGCGTTTCCCGCGCGTTCACCGCATCCGATGGGATAAACCTGCCAACGAGGCCGACACCCTGGCAACTGTCGTTTCTCTTGTCAATTCCGTCGATGAGCCGGCAAAATTGCCGCCGGCCGGGACGCAACTGTCTAACGGCGATGAAACTGGGTCCCTATGAACGTCAGACGGGAACTACAACGCATATAATACGTTACCGGCTCAAGTGGCACTGCAATCAGGAGAAGGTCACGATGGGAAAAGATAAACTTGCTGGACTCGCTTTTTTGCTGACGCTGTCGACGAGCGATACCGCCCTTGCGGCATCTGTAGTTGTCGAAATGCACAAAATCACATCTTCTGGCTTACAAGACAAAATTGGATCCGTGGTGCTATCCGAAAGCGAAAAAGGCCTACTGCTTGACGTAAATATTTCCGGCCTGCCGCCTGGTGAACGAGGCTTCCACATCCACGAGAATGGTGATTGTGGGCCCGCGGAGAAGGATGGAAAAATGACAGCTGGTTTAGCTGCCGGTGCCCATTACGATCCTCAGAACACAAAAACACATAAAGGCCCAGCCGGCAGCGGTCACAAAGGCGATTTGCCTGTTCTAAACATCGAAAAGGGCCAGGCGAAGCTGACGGCCCCACGGATAATGCTTTCTGAAGTTTTGGGCCGTTCCATCATCGTGCATGAAGGCGGAGATACCTATTCGGACGATCCAGAACTCGGTGGCGGTAAAGGCAGAATTGCTTGTGGCGTTATTCGCAAGCCTTAGAAAATTACATGCACAGCATTGGCCGCTGCGCCGCCTTATGTATCCGGACGATGTAACCGGAACAATTGACATTGCAGCGCGTTAAAAACCAAAGGCATTATAACTCTTGGAGAAAACATTGATGACTAAAACTTTGATGACCCTAATCGCAGCAACAGCAATTGTTGCTATCTCTGCCCCTGCTGCGCTCGCTCAGTCTGCTGGCGAATCTGCCGACCAACGATTGACCGACCAAAATCAGCAGACCACTGGGCCGGGAAATTCCACACCCGCTGGCCCCGCAGCAATTGAAGACCCAGACGACATTATCCCCACCGATCCGCAAGAAGGTCCTAACGTTTTAGGTTCGGATGGATTGGATTCATCGGCGAGCACAGGAGCGGCGTCAGGCGATGGAGGTACCGATGATAGCGGACCTGTTGATATGCCTGACGATCAATACCGACCTGAAAATGAGTGACGCTAGTCTAAGGTCATAAAAAATCCGAAGTCGTCTTGGAAGCGACTTCGGATTTTTCGTTCTGGTAAGTTCGTTTTAGAAAGTTAGTAGCGTTGCCGGCCCGCCGTATCGATCTATAAGCGCTAGCTCGCCTCTAGCCCACCAAAAAACGCTACACCCGTACTAAGTCTGCACGTCGAGCAACTTCTCAAGAGTGATGGGCAAGTCGCGAATACGTATCCCTGTCGCATGATAGACCGCGTTTGAAATTGCCGCAGCGGTCCCGACATTTCCCAGCTCACCCAGCCCCTTCATCCCTGACGGGATTTCATTATCCGTTTCGGATAACATGATAACGTCTACCTGACCGATATCTGCGTTCACCGGAACCAGATACTCCGCCATGTTTGAATTTACGTAACGGGCCGCTCGCTCATCGACCTCTGTGAATTCATGAAGCGCGGAACCAATTCCCCATATCATGCCACCCATAAGTTGGCTCCGTGCGGTGCGCGGATTAGCAATGCGGCCGGCGGCAAACGCGCCCGTGATGCGCGGAACGCGAATCTCGCGCGTCCGCTCGTTTATCCGAACTTCCACGAACTCCGCACCAAACGCAAACATCAGACGATCCTCCATCGGGCCGCCGATGATACCTACTTTACCGGAATACAAACCCTTCAGAGCTGCAGGATCTGACCCCTTAGGTACCCATTCTGCGAGTTCTTCGATGACAGGCCTACCAAAACGCTCGAAAGCCTTTGCGTAATCGCGCCCTATGTCCTTAGTTGTGTTTGCGTCAATGGTGCGCTTCACTCCCCCGTCATCGGGGAAAAGTTTTGCGATAATGGCATCACATGCCTTGGCGACAACGGTACAAACGCTCGCGGTGGTTACGGACCCGCCTGAAACCGGACCCGGTGGAAGGGCACTGTCTCCCAACTCAACCTTCACATTTTCAAATGCTATCCCTAGTTTTTCGGCAGCCTGTTGTCCGATGACTGTGTACGCGCCAGTGCCGACGTCATGCGCCGCGATTTGCACCATGGCATCGCCGTTAGCGGTGAGGCGCACGCGGGCAGCGGCAGGGTTATGGGCGGTCGGATAGGTTGCAGTCGCGCATCCCCACCCGATCAACCAATCACCATCCCGCATCGAGCCGATTTTGGCGTTCCGCTTCGACCAGCCGAACGACTGTGCCGCTTCATCGTAACACTTCATGAGAGACCGGCTGGTGTACGGCGCGCCGGTTATGGGACTTTTCGTAGTATCATTTTTTCGTCGAAACTCGACCGGATCCATGTCCAAGGCAATAGCCAATTCGTCCATCGCGGTTTCAAGCGCAAAAATGTAGGGCACCTCAGGGGGCGATCGCATGAACCCAGGGGTATTCCGGTCCGCGTGGACGACATGCACTTTGGTCCACACATTCGGACAGGCATACATGACAACAGAATTCACATTTCCGCCAACGATGTAGGCATCGGATCGCGAACTCAACTCCCAAGCTTCATGACTATAGGCTAACAATTGTCCGTCTTTGGATGCACCCAACTTTACGCGATGCTTCGTTTCTGCCCTGTATGTGGCAGTGGTAAATCCTTGGGGCCTCGTGACGACAAGCTTGACCGGCCGTCCCAGTTTCTTTGCGGCTATCGCGATCAATGCCGTTCGCGGCGTCAACGAACCTTTCGAACCAAATGCCCCGCCCACATATGGGCTAACAACATGAACTTTCCGTGGCTCAGTGTTGAGCTGCTTGGCAAGCCCAACACTGAGCCCCGTTACAAACTGACTCGGTTCATAAACCGTGAGCTCATCACCGTGCCACTCGCACGTGGTTGAAAATAATTCGATTGGGTTGTGATGTTGAGCTGGCGTGCTGTACTCTTGGTCGACTTTGACGTCGGCAGATCCGAGCGCAAGGACAGCGTCACCAACGCTCGGATCCTTATGGCGAGGAGATACATTTACCCCGTCCTCGACGGTCACACCCTTTGACTCAAGGGAACCGGAAGGGGGTTCAGTTGCGTACGTGACAAGCACCTTATTGGCGGCCTCGCGCGCGATTTCATATGTCTCTGCCAAGACAACGGCGACGATCTCGCCATCATGCCGGATTGCCGGCCCTCTTAGGGGCTGAATAGTCGTCGAGGCGTGACCGCCTTTGGAAAACAACTCAATGTCTGCCGGCGGCTGGGTATTCTTGTAGGTCATGATGTGGAGAACGCCGGGAACCCCAGTCGCGGCAGAAACGTCGAGGGTAGTGATTGTTCCTTTCGCAATTGAACTGACGACCAGATAAGCATAGGCCGGATTAGTGACAGCAAAATCTGATGCGTACTTTGCTTGACCCGTGACTTTGACACGCGCGTCGCTGCGCACGACAGACGAGCCCATGTTTTCTTTTGGAGCGGGGGCTGCGATATTCATTCTTTAAATCTCCATCGTAGCTGCTGTAAGCAGCGCACGCTCTAGGGTCTTTTTGCCGAGGACAATTTTATAAGCGTTATGTTTAAGCGGATCCGCTTCGGCATATGCCGCTTCCGAAGCCTCTCGCGCAGCCTTCTCGTCGAGGGGCCTGCCGCGCAACAGTTGCTCTGCACTCTTAGCGCGCCACGGCAACGTCGCGACACCGCCCAGACCGATACGCGCCTCTACGACGCGGTCATTCTCGATGTGAAGCGCGACAGCCGCTGATGCGAGCGCGAATTGGTAGGATTCACGATCGCGTATCTTCACGTATGTCGATCTCTTCGTCCAGGCACCGGCCGGAATGACAAACGATGTAATCAATTCACCGGGACGGAGAATCGTCTCGATGTGGGGGGTATTTCCGGGCGGCCGATGCAATTCTGAGAACGGAATTTTTCTGGTGCCGTTCAGATCAAGAGTTTCAACAACCGCATCAAGTGCAATCAGCGCCTGCGCAAAATCACCGGGATACGTAGCGACGCAGTTTGTATTAGCGCCTAAAATCGCATGTTGGCGGTTCATGCCCTCTATGGCCGCGCAGCCGGTTCCAGGCTGCCGCTTATTGCATTCTTTCCAAGACGTATCGCGGAAATACGCACATCGCGTTTTCTGCAAAACGTTTCCACCCAAGCTCGCCATATTGCGCAATTGCTGACTAGCGGCCAGTGTCAAGGTTTGGGCGACGACAGGGTAATCTCTCTTGATAACTGGATGATCTGCGGCATTGGCCATTGTCACCATAGAACCACAGCGAACGCCAAGTGGCGTTATGTCGATTGTGTCAAAATTACCTTTTAAGCCTCCGATTCTCACAAGACGGTTTGGCCGCATTACATCCAGTTTCATGAGGTCAATGAGTGTCGTTCCCCCTGCGAGATATTCAGTGTTTAAGCTACTGTCTTTGCCGGGCGGAGTGGCGCTTTGAACGGCAGTTTCTGCAGAAGACGCCTGCACCAATTTGAACGGAAGCATATCAGACATCCAACTCTTTTTTAGCAGCGTTTATGGCGGCAACGATATTCGGGTAACATGCACAGCGGCACAAATTACCGCTCATGTACTCGCGAATCTCACCGTCAGAGTTAGCGTGCCCTTCGTTGATGCAGCCAACGGCCGACATGATCTGGCCGGGTGTGCAATATCCACACTGCAACGCGTCATAGTCAGCGAACGCCTGTTGCATCGGGTGCAGTTCACCGTTGGTTGAGCTGAGGCCTTCAATAGTAGTGATGGGCAGGTTTTCGACAGTGATCGCTAGGGTCAAACAAGACAGAACGCGTTTCCCGTCTACTAATACCGTACATGCGCCGCACTGACCCTGGTCGCAGCCTTTTTTAGATCCCGTAAGTCCCAGATGTTCACGCAGCGCATCTAATAGAGTGACTCGATTGTCCATTGAGAACCGATGCAACGAGCCATTAACGTTCAATGTTGTCGTGCTGTAAAAATTATCTGAGCCTCCGCCGGCTGCGGCTTCGGCGGGCTGTGCGAGACTTTTGCCAACTAGCGGGACGACAATTGAGACCGCCCCTGCGTGCACGAACCCCCTTCTGCTGACGCCCGATGCAGGCATTTCATCATTCTTGGACATACTGAACTCTCGACAAGTTGTGACCGCCAATAACGTAATGGGTAGAAGCGTCGAGCTGGGCAAAAGTTCCTGCATTGCCAAAATGGAGGGGCAATTACACAA
This sequence comes from Hyphomicrobium sp., assembly GCA_043718455.1. Lineage (GTDB taxonomy): Bacteria > Pseudomonadota > Alphaproteobacteria > Rhizobiales > Hyphomicrobiaceae > Hyphomicrobium_B. The sequence continues at coordinate 6,004 of JAYSVT010000138.1, read as the reverse complement.
GGCGGGGGTTACGAGGAGAATGCACCAAATGAGTAGATGGCGGCAACTATGCAAGACAGCGCCACTGCGATCTTCTCTTGCACAGGAAAATACTGTGCAGACCGCTTGCCAAATTTAAACAGCTCGTAATGACCAGCTAGTGCCACTGCGTGGCCTACTAATAATATGATCACGAGGCCAAAGTATTTGCCTGCAGTTTGCTCCGTCCACAGGCCTAGGATCGGTCCGGCAAAAACACCCATCGCCGTGACGGCCATGGCGAACAAATTCATTATATCGGCAACGGGCAGCCAAGTTGGTTCGTCTTTTTCTGCGAGGCTGGACTCACGATTAATCCGCCAGCCTAAGGCGGTCGCCTGCAATGCTAGGATCACTGCGGCAGCATTCCAAAGTTGGCCGAGTTCAACTATCACTTTGCGTTCCCTAGACCTGAAAGTCGTGCCTGAGCCATAAACCACCAAGGCACCGGGCTCGATCCTTGCTGCTATCCGTCCGGCCTAGCAAAAACCAACGGCACGTCAAAACGGTTCCGCCATCGCACCGGCGAGCCCATTTATCGAAGGAGCCACTGTCGAGCGGAACCCATGCCTCTCTAGCCCGTTGAACGTTGAGCACGCATTCATTGATCAAGTCAGGAGACGCAATATGCCAACGATCAGTACAGCCGGCGGTACGGAGCTTTTCTACGAAGACACCGGGTCAGGACTTCCCGTCGTGTTGATCCACGGTTGGCCACTCAGCTCTAGAATGTGGGAGAACCAGTTTACGGCATTACCTCAGCGGGGCATCCGGTGCATTGCCTATGACCGGCGCGGCTTTGGTCGATCTGACCACCCCGCAGGCGGTTTTGATTTCGACACATTGTCGGATGACTTAAAGACTCTCATCGACACCCTAGATCTCCACGATGTCACGTTAGCTGGGTTTTCCATGGGTGGCGGCGAAGTCGCAAGGTACATGAGCCGTCATAAGGGTCATCGTGTCGCGAGAACCGTTTTAATTTCCGCCGTTACACCATTCATGCTTAAAACAAGCCAGCACAGTGTCGGCGTCGATGAGTCAGTGTTTCGGGAAATGCGCAACAGCTTGATAGAAGACCGGCCAGCATTCCTGACAGATTTTGTTAAGAAATTTTTCGGTTTCGGCGTGCTGTCATCGCCCATCAGCGACGCGATGCTTGCTGCCACTTGTGAAGACGCCATGCGCGCTTCACCGATCGCCACCCTTGAATGCGTACGATCATTCTCCGAGACAGATTTTTGTACTGACATGGCACATTTCAAAGTTCCGAACTTGATCGTTCATGGCGACAACGATCAAACGGTGCCACTCGACGTCAGCGGACGAGAGACCAAGCGGCTCATACCAGGCTCTGAGATGCACGTATATCCGGGCGCGCCCCATGGGCTTTTTGTGACAGAGAAAAATAGATTGAACGCCGATCTTTCTGCATTCATTCTCGACGGGCGCGGTAGGGTCGCTGCGTGACCCGGCAACAGTATGACGTGACAAAAAATTGATGCCGTGTCGCAGTCGGACATGGTCGGACATGGTCGGACATGGCATCAATCTATAGAAGCACAAATCTTCGAATAATTTCTATTGTCTAGCGGACATTCACGATTTTTAGGCCGCCTCGACATTCAACTTGCTTTCAGAGATTTCCGTCAACTTCGCATCCGCAGCGTGCTCTTCCTCCAGCGTTTCGGAAAGAACTGCCGCAACATCGTCATTTTTTAAAAGTTTCGCCCACGAAATCATCGTTCCGTAGCGCGTAATCTCGTAATGTTCGACGGCTTGCGCTGCAGAAATCATAGCTGCGTCGCGCGTGTCAGCATCTTTTATTTCCGACATCAATTCTTCTGCTTCTTCAAGAATTCCTTCGATCGCCGGGCAATCCTCTCCTTGGGCATTTTTTCCCAGCATTCTGAAAACGTTCTCCAGCCGGTCAACATGAGTTTTAGTCTCAGTCAGATGTGCGTCCAAAGCATTCGCGAGATCCTTGGACTCCGCAGCCTCTACCATTTTTGGCAGCGCTTTCAAGATAGCGTTCTCTGCGTAATAGATGTCCTGCAAGGTATGCACAAATAGGTCCTCAAGATTTTCTATCTTCATGGCAGGCTCCTACAATCTATTTTATGTGCCATCGTTCCCCGACTGTTTCGGATAGCGGTGTCGCGTCGATTTTCGAGGGCTAGACTTCAGATGTTGCTTTAGCACAAAAAATGAACCCCGCCAGATTGTTGGCGGGGCTCCCATCATGTGGTTCAAAAACGCTCAACCGTACTTTCGGCGTGCTCTTTCGACTTCGGATTCATCGGGCCGATAAGCGGGTGCTTCAGGGTCAAACCCGCTCCATCCGCTATTTTCGTACTCGGCACGGCGCGTATTGGGATCGATTGGGCGATAGCCATCCAAGACGGCATCGATCTTGTCCGATTGAAATTCTGTTTTGACTGTGACCAGGGTGCCGCCGCGACGAACGGCTTCTGAATAAACGTGCGCGTCACTTTCACTTGTGCCGCCGTCAACGAGTGCGCCAATAATCCCGCCGGTCACGGATCCAGCGGCAGCACCGACAAGCGTGGACGCCAGCCAACCAACGGCGACCACAGGCCCAAGTCCGGGGATTGCCATGAGGCCGAGGCCGGCAAGAAGGCCTGCTCCACCGCCGAGCGTTGCCCCAATTCCAGCGCCAGAACTCGCAGACGAGACATCGTCCACATCCGCATAGTCGTCACTCACATATTTATTTGCAACAAGACTTATGTCAGCACTGGGTACACCAATTGTTTCCAAATCGCCCACGGCTCGCTGGGCTTGATCATAATTATCATAGGCTCGCGTGTAGGTTTTCATAATACTCACTCCGTAATGTTGTCAGTTAGCGACCACATTGCCTTTGAAATCGACGGCAACATTCACGACTTTCGTGCCGTCGTTGGCGGTACCACGCCAGATGCCATCGTTGTCTTTTTTGAAACCAGTGACATCCGTCATGCCGGCCGCGACGACACGATCTTTAGCCTGACTTTCTGTGAAGCTGTTAGATCCCTTGATCGGCGCGCCCGGTTGACTGGCGGCTTTCACGAACACCCCAGTCTTGCAGTTTTGTAGGAAGAGCTTTTGATCCATCTTGCCATCAGCAACGGGAGTATTAGCCACCCTAAGCGTGGCGTAATAACGTGTCCCTTCCGATTCGGAGACGAAGCCGTCGGCGTTCACGTCTGCTTTTTTCCACTCGGTAACACACTCTGCGTCGGACGGCGTTGCAGCGAGAGATGGCGTTAACGAAAGGAACGTAAACGCTGCTCCAAACGCGATAACTTTATCCATGGACGTTTTTTCCTCTGTAAAAGTTGATTTTTCAGCTACCTAGCGGTCGAACGCACCAGACCGATTTATGTTCCAGGCTATGGAGGTGAGCAACACTTCCCTCGCTGCAGCTGCTGGACGATTTATTTCAGCGAAGATTGAACTTTGTCACGAGCCTGAACTGCGAACGCAGCGGCCTGTTCGACGAGCGGCTGAAAAAAACGAGAAACATCGCTGGATCCCAGAATATTTCCCCAATTTTCTACTTTGCCGCTGATACCAGAATCGCGGAATTCGTCGCGAACGGTTCGTTGAAGATCCTTGGTGTATTTTTTTAGATCGCGCTGCAACTTCTGATGTGCCGGCTGCGGTCCGCTTCGCTTAGGCAAAACTGCGAGCGCAATGAATGCTCCCAAGGTCGTCACAGCGGCAATCGCTAGCACCGGATTTTCTCTGACCGCTGTACTCAACATCGTCCCCAGATTGTCAGTTTGGTGAAAATTGTTCCCGCCGCCGGTTACCGCCGCATTTTCTGAATACTGGTCTACCGGCGATGATGGGAAGTTAGATCTCTTCATGGCGCACCTCGATCAAACGGGTAAGTCCAGATGATAGAACGTCATCAACGGACGTTTTGTTCCCTGCGGCGGGACAAATTCTTTCCTTTGAAGGTGGACGGATATCAAGAGCGTTGCTGTGGGATCTAATTGGCGCGCTAACGAAACAAAAGATCCGAGCAGAACACGGCTTTTCAATTTCAACACCGAACCAGTTTGGCTAACCTTCATTGCCGATGAAACTTGTTACAATGCCACTTTCGAATGCTGTCCTGATTTGACCACCGGCTTTGATCCGGTCGCAACCGCTTTAATGCTTTCCAATAAATACGAAACGCCTTGCAAGCCACTCTGATCCCATAGCTCCCCGCGCTCGGGCTCGACTGCAATAAGGCATAATTCCGGATCATCTTTGCCGCGCGGGAACCATACGCGCCAAGCTTCCGACCATAAGCGATCTATCAAACTGCGATCCTGCGTGGTCGAAGCCCGTCCTGTAAGAGCGGCAAACTGCGAAGAGTTCTGAAAAACGATCACAACCTTCGAGTCGCGGGAAATTTCTTCGACCTTGGGCGAATGCACGCTAGTGACGAAGTAAGCTGTGGAATCCGGCTTGATTTCAGCAACACTCATTGGCCTGGCGTGGAATTCTCCATCTGCGCTCATAGTCGTCAGCATCGCAAAACGAAAATCCTTGACGACGTCATTAAAGTTCGTTCGATCACTCTCAATTGTCATCTTTTATACCCTTACCGATGCTAAGAACGGAGAACCGTGCGGTCTCACCGAGATTAATTCTGTTGGCGCCGTTTCTCATTTTCACGAATGTACAACCACACAAGCACGCCAAAACTGGTTGCTGATGTTAGAAATAGAACTGCGTAGATCAACCACATTTTACAGCCTCGCGTTCCGGCCTCAGACGAAGGGCCCACTAAGAGGATCTCCGCCGCAAACATCGGAGCGTCCTTCTTCTCAAACGCGAGGCGCGGTCACTGGTTGCGTAGAAACCGGTGTATGAATTGACACTTCCGGCCCCAACGTGGGTCAAACTCTGGGAATTCTGCGCTCGTTACTCTGCGACCGCTGCTTGCCGCATTAAGCCCATGGTGATCTCGATATTCACTTTTCCCGTCAGACCCTTGGTTGGAATGATTACCGTGTCGTCATCGACGACAGAAATCGGTTTCCGTCCCAGCGTTGCGGCGATTAACCCCTTTTGAACGCCTTCGGGATTTTTGACAATAATTTGATATTCGACACCTTCGAATCTGCAATTGACTTCGAACCCGGGCCAATTTTGAGGAATAGTTGGCGACAAGACTAAATCATCACCTTGTTTCCGGACACCTAAGACAAATTCAATAGCAGCACGGTAGTACCAGCCAGCCGAGCCGGTGTACCACGACCAGCCGCCGCGACCTTTGTTGGGGCCAATAGAATAGACATCAGCCGCCAAAACATATGGCTCAAGGCGGTAGCGGCGCGCTTTCGCGGTAGTCGCCGACAAATTCACAGGATTAATTATCGAGAGGAGTTTTGCCGCGCCGTCGCCGTCACCAATTTCCGAAAGTGCAATAGCCGTCCACGCGGCGGCGTGCGTATATTGACCGCCGTTTTCGCGAATTCCGGGCGGATAACCTTTTATGTATCCCGGATCAAGTCCGGTCTTGTCAAAGGGGGGAGCGAATAACAAAGCCAAATTTGCCTCCTCGTCGATCAATCGCTCCTTGACTGACGCCATTGCTTTTCTTGACCGCACCGGATCGCCTGCTTCTGACAAAACACTCCACGACTGTGCGATGGAGTCAATTTGACACTCTTGGCTTAGTGCGCTTCCGAAGGGGGTGCCGTCGTCGAAATATCCTCGCCGGTACCACGCGCCGTCCCATGCCTCAGATTCGATTGCCTTACGGAGACTGTCCCGGCTCAGCCGCCACGTGTCCGCACGCACTTGCTCACCACGTGATTCCGCAAGAGGTATGCAATCGTTGAGACATCTTATAAGAAACCAACTCAACCAAACACTCTCACCACGCCCTTCAATGCCAACACGATTCATGCCGTCATTCCAGTCTCCGCCACCAAAAAGGGCCAATCCGTGCGGGCCGGTTGCGAGTGTCTTTTCAAGA
>JAYSVT010000137.1:0-19836 GCA_043718455.1 Hyphomicrobium sp. | reverse complement strand
TGAGTCTTTTGATTAGCTTGCCCATTGTTGCCGTTGGCGTCGCCAAGCACCGGCTCAACAAGCATTACCGTTCGCGCGACGTGCTCCAGCATCTGGTGCTGCCCATGAGTTTGGGGTCGATCGCAGGCGCCATTCTTGGCGGATATCTGTCGGCTTATGCCGCGACGGGTCTCTTGAAAATGGTGCTGGCGACCATCCTCGCCGCGTCGGCGATCAAGCTTTGGCACAAGGGGCAAGGAACGTAGGCTCGGGGTGAGCACTTACTTGCGAAGCCCGACAGCAAAACGGCACTGCCCCTGGAATCGTGCTAGCGACTACTATCTGGGGCCGAACATTTGTTCTTTATTTGTTCTTGCAAGTCGTATATCATCGAACTCGCTAAATGGGGCTCAGATCAATGAAGGGCAAGCCGGTTCTGCTCGCCGAGGTGACGAGAAAATTCGATGTCTTCGATTGGCGCAACGGTCTCGCGATCTTGCGGTCCAACAGCTGATTGAACGAGGTGCAGTGTGGGAAAAGCGGTAACTGTTTACACGCTAGCGTGGGACAATGATGGTGGATGCGGCTGCGAAGTATTTGCAACGCAATCGGCAAGAGATGAGGCTCTTCGCGAAGCCTTAGCCTCGTATCTTCATGACCAACTGTCAGCGAATTTGACCTTGCCAGATTTGTTGGAAAGGTTGGAACGAGATGACTTCGTGAATGGTGCGCGCTATGCGCGCGATGCACACACACTCAAGATTCCAGCGCACGCCGCTTGAGTCAATCTGTTCGTCGGAACGCGCTAGCTACAACACGCGATATCTCCCGCCGCCGATAAATTTCAGGTAGCCTCCATCACGGAGTATTTGAAGCTGCTGACGTATCTTGGCCTGTATATTCCGGTTGTCAGGATAGAACGTCGCGAGTCTGTCCTCAAATGCATAAACGTCATCGATACTGAATTCCGTTTTACCAATAGTTTCGCAACAGCTCATGACTTCGATCAACCAGCCCCGTGCGGCAGGTTTACCGTCTCTTAAAAATAGCGTTTGTTGCCACTGCTTGCGGATTAGAGTTGTGGGCTGTAATTGGCCATCACGGACAATAAAGATTTTGCCGGAATTGGGAATTTGGCTGAGGCGGATATTGCAACCGATCCATCCGGCGCGCCGGGCCGTGCTTGAGAGCGGTCGCCGCTCTTCGATAATCTCCGGCACGACAAAATGCTTAGGGACGACAAAAAGACTATCGACTTTTTTCTCCGGCAGATTGTAGCTCAAGAATGCAAAGTTGGGATTGGTATCCGATTTTAAGCGCTCACAAAGAGTCTTGAAGGCGCCGTCCACGACTTTGTTGCCAATTTTCCCTTTTTGCTCTTGAGTTCATATTGCTCATTGCAGGCTGGACAATAGAAGTCTGACGCAGGCCGATTATTTTCAAATGCATCGATGTCGTCGTTTCCACAAGCAGGACACAGAATCCATTTGCGCATCCATTTTTCTGTCCAGACCCGGACATTCTGGGACGGACTTTCAAATGGTGTCTGTTCCTCTTCAAAGCCGAGGGTAAATCGACGATCTCTGCTGTGCACAATGAGCTTTCATGACGCGAACGTCCGTTTTTAGGAATGCATTGACGGAGGAGCTTAGAGCAACAAGGATCGTGACGTCGAGTGGCACGGGAAAAGGAATAATCACGCCAACATCCCCACCGCCACAGCGGGTGCATACCGCGTTGAATCGCGTGAAACGTCGCCACTCGCGCCGCTAAGCTCGCCGAACGTCATGCACGCCAGCCCCAAGCGTTGCGCAATCAATGCAACATCGCGCGCACCAATGCCCGCTGCGATCACGCCGCCCGAAACATCAACACCGGGCCGCGACAAAACTTGAATGGCGCCGTCATAAATCGAGCGCAGCTGGCAATCACGAATGTGCGCCGCCGCCACGCGCCAAACATCGAGATGGCGTTCCTCGCCGTCGCGGCCGAACCCGCGCGCCAATCGACGGAGGCTCTCAGCCACCGATTTGCCGCGCCCATCCGCCGTTTCATGCAGATCGACATCGTCCGGCAATTCGCCAAGAACGCGGCGCACGTCGGCCATGGTGGCAAAACAATCGCGCGCCAAGCCTTGCCATTGCCCGGCCAACACCCCGCGCGCCGTCACGCTCGGAACGGGCGTGCGCGTCAATCCCGTGTAGACGAGTTCGCCGGTTTGCAGCCGCTCGGCATCCGTCAAGCCTTGCGGCCGGTCGCAGACAACAATGTCGGTCGTCGTCGAGCCCATGTCGATGAGCAGCGCACCTTTGCGCTTTGCCGCGATCAATTGTGCCGTCCCAAGAAAATTCGCGGAGGCAACCAAGTCCGGATTGCTTGTGGCCGCCGCCGCGTCGCCAAACCCCTTGAGGCCCATGAAAAAGCGCGCAGCCGGTCCAAGCCGCTCAGCCAGAAACGCCACAAGTGACACCACACCCGCTTGCCGGCTCGGGAAAATTTCGGTCAATTCTCCAGTCATCGTGACGGCGTGGATTTTGGCGTCCCGCGTCATCGCCTTCGCCTCATCGAGCGCGACCCCAAGCGCATCAAGCCCCAGCCACAACGGGCACGCGACCTGGCGCACGGCCACAACACGGCCGCCATCGACAAGCGCCACTTTGAGGTGCGCACCGCCCACGTCATATCCGGCTGTCAGTGTCATGTCATTCGGGGGCCTTTAATCTCCGATTCCCGTGTTACACGAGGAGCATAGGGAGGCAAGGCGCATGGACGTCATTCCGGTATTAGACGTGGCTCGCGGCTCGGTTGTGCGCGCCGTTATGGGCGACCGCGCCAACTACCGGCCGATCGAAACGCCACTTGCCAACGGCAGCGAACCCAAAAGCGTCGCGCAAGGCCTAAAAGCTCTCTACCCCTTCCGCAAGATTTACGTCGCTGACCTCGACGGCATTGAGGGCCGCGGCCGCAACGTGCATCTCGTGCCGTCCATCAGCAGCGTCTTTGCGGGCGCTGAAATCTGGATCGACGCTGGATCGAGTTCGCGCGGCGCGGCGCGCGCTGTTTTGGCGGCCCCCGTCGCCACGCTTGTCATCGGTTCTGAAGCCTTGGAAAGTCTCGCGGACTTCCAAGAAATTGTCAGCGAAGCCCCCGCGCGCGTCATTCTCAGCTTGGATTTTCGAGGCAGCGAGTTCATGGGACCGCCGGCGTTACTCAGCGACACAAAGCTATGGCCGGGGCGCGTGATTGTCATGACGCTGGCGCGCGTTGGCAGCGACGCAGGCCCCGACATCGAGCGCCTCAAGGAGATTGCTGGGTGTGCGGGCGCGCGCAAGATCTATGCGGCGGGCGGTGTTCGCAATCGCGCCGACCTTGACGCTTTGCGAGCAGCAGGTGCCGCTGGCGCCCTTGTCGCGAGTTCGCTGCATGACAAAAAAATATCGGCCGGAGATCTCAGAGAGATCGCCGGCCGATAGTCGTGTCCATTCCAACTTTGGGCCAACCTTTGGCGAAGCCAGGCTGGGCAGGCGAACCTGCCTAGTCGAACTGCCGAAGTTTAGCCGCTATAACGGCCTGAAAGCAGTCTACCCAATCGCTGCAGCAGACCCCCGCTCATTGCAGGGGCATTGTCGTATTTCGCCGTACTTGTGGTAGCGGCGGCATTATCCTGCTGTGGACGGTGCCCGCTTCAAGTCTTAGCAGCGAACGGATGTGCGACCGAGTTGCGCTGAGCTGTTGCTTCAGCAGCGGTCGGCTTGCCTGCAACGGCGCGGGCAAGAGCTTCCTTCGTGGCGCGATAGTTGTAGTCCTGGATCTTGGCGTCGTCGGCCGCTTCCCAGTGGATGAATACGCCGACGCAAACAAACACGTCGTCAGCTTCAGCAGCGGGGATCACGCCTTCGGCAACCGAGTCCTGGATGGCCTTGGCAACGCCGTACTGTGCCGGTCCGAACATCTGAACGGCCTGACGGGCGTCCTTGATGGTGACCTTGTTGTACAGAATGGTGTTTGGCTTGCAGGCCAGGTTCGGAGCGATGACGGCGAGGAGCGACGTGAAGCCGTCCTTGTTGTTCGTCAGCGAGTTGCAGAACGCTGTTTCAGCAGCCGAACCGCGCGGACCGACGATGAGGTCGATATGTGCGACTTCATTGCCGTCGCCGACGAGAGATTCGCCGATCATTACTTTATTGATTTTGGCCATTAGGGGGGTTCCTCCCACGAATTGAACACTACGAGCACCAACGCTCCCCCGTCGAATGCCGGGACTCGCCAGTTTTGCTCCTGCTATTTCTATCCTTGTTCCCATGCCGAGCGGCAAGCGCCCCCGGATAGACCGGCTGGATAGTTCCGTGCCTTTCGGACACCGGCCATGTATTAGCCCTACGGAGCCTCACTCGACAAGTACTTAAGTAGGCAACTTGACCGGTTCACGGATGTTTCCGCCCGGACAAGAAGCCGCAAAAAATGGTTGCGACGACAAAGTCGGCCGTTGTTCCCGGATTGAGGCCCATTTCCTTCAGTTTTGTATCGAAATTTCTCAAGTATTCGAGGGACTTGGGTGTGACGACAGGCCGCCAATGACGCTGCAACTCTAGGGCGCCTTCTTGCACCGAACGGGCCGCGTCGGGCCCAAGCTTGCGCGAGATGTGGCTATCTTCGAATGCGGCGAGCAGGGCCATGTGCAGTGTTGAGACGGCAAGGTTGAAACTCTCCGTCAAGGCACGGGCGTCCCTGAGTGCCGGTAGCGCGAAATCGAAAATATCTTCAAACGCCGTGACGTAGGCGTTGGCGATCCGGTCCCTGTCTTTGGCCAGATGCATGGCTTCGATCAAGGTCATGCGCGCGTTGGACGCCGTGACATCTCCCTTCTCGACCTTGCCGAGGCCGGCCGGGTTCGCGAGCCGGATGGCCGCAAAGGCGTTGTCAGCGTCGTCCTCGTCGAGCATCGATAAGATCACGGCGAGGCGCCGCCGCAATCCCGTGCCCACATCAACTTCGGCGGCGGCCTTTGCGAGCGGCGCGCACAGCAGGACAATGCCGAGGTTCGTATTTACGCCGGTCGCGGCGAAGCTTGTTTCGGTTGCTTTGAGAATGCGCTGCCCAACTGAAAGCGCTGGATCGGCAATGAACGGCGCCGCTGCATCCGCTGCGCGCTCAAAGTGATGAATGTCCATGCCGTGACCAGGAGAGAAGACGTGCACGTTGCCGGGTTTGAGGGCCTGCAATTCGGCGCGGCAGGCGCTGATAAAGGCCCTGGAAATCTCGTCGCGTGTGCGCGCTGCACTCATTGATCCGCCTTCAGCTCCGCGCGATGCTGGACGACCGTTCTAAGGAAATCCTCTGCGATGGCTTCGGCGACATTGATCCTGGCGACGCTTTGCAATCCGCGCCAGGCCGGATTGGAGTTGACTTCCAGCACCTGCAATTCGCCGCGCGCGGTGCGGATGAGATCAATGCCCGCATAGTCGGCATCGATCGCGCGCATCGCCGCCATGCTGATCGCCGTCATGTCGGCGCAAGGCTCGTGAGACTTGGCTTGGCCACCTTGATGAATATTGGTGACCCAGTGTTTGCCGCGCCGCGTCATGGCGGCAATGACGCGATGGCGCGAGGCGAGAACACGCCAATCTTCGAACACTTCGTCTGCCGGGGCCACGAAATCCTGCATGTAATAGATATGATCGACCGCTTCGCCCGCCGGAAGGTCTGCTTGCGAGGTGATCTGCCCGATGCCCTTGCCCTGACTGCCAAACAGCGGTTTCATGACAAGTGTTCGCTCCAGGCCACCGATGTATTCGCGCGCATGGGCTTCGGTCTCGACCACCCGTGTGCGCGGCGTTGCGATGCCAGCCTTGTGCAGTAGAAATGTCGTTTGTGATTTATCGACACAACGCTCAATGACGCGAGCGTCATTCCACACGCGCACTCCGCTTTCGCGAAGTGCATGCAGCAGCCCCAATCGAAACGTTATTTGCTCGAGTGTTCCCGCCGAAATCGAGCGTACGAAGACGCCGTCAGGCAGGCGCCCCTCGAAGCCCGGAATATCGATGCCGTTTGGAAATGCCGTATCGAACGCGCAATGGGGCAGTGACGAGACGGTGACCCGCGCGCCCATTGCCTCAAGCGCGCGCACGATGCGCCGGGCGTGCCATTCTCCGCGCCCTTCTTCAATCAGCAGCGCGAAGTGCAAGCCCGTTGCCGCTGTTGACCGCGGCTCTGCGGCGGCGTCAGCTAAAGCTCGCATCGACGATCTCTGGAGCCAATTTTCCGGCGTGGTACGATGCGCCCGTATCCATATTGGACACGGTCACTTGGGCCGGCGAGAACAGCATCGGATCGATCTTGTAGAAGTCGCCGTTCACTTCCGAGAAGATATCCGCGAACGGCTTGCCATAGGCGCTTGACCCGGAGGACGGCAGTCCGTCTGCGAGTTTTTTAGCGTCCGCGTCCGAACCTTTGACGAAAAGGTGGATGCGGCCGCCATAGATAATGGCGTCGTTGGTGCGGCCCATCGCCTTGACGAAATCGGGGAACGGCGGCGCGATCGGGCAGGTGCCAGTGCCGTCCACGATGTTTTCCAGGGGGAAGTGCAGCGTGTGCGCTTTGTGGATCGCGACCTCGAGGACGCGGGCGGCGATTTGCACCGTGCCAGAAAGACTCCAAGTCGGCGCGAAGAGAATTGAGAGACCAGACGGCTTCACGCCGCATGCCACTGCAACTTTGGCAATGACAGCGGCGGGCGGGGCCTTGTCGCCTTCGATGACGAGCGCTGCTTGCTCCGACTTATCGGTGTAGCCAAGTTCCTTGTAGAGGTCCTCAACGCGGGAGAGTGCGCGCGCTGGGCCGGAACCAAGCGCAAAAAATCCGGAGGCTTCATCCGTGATTGTCCATCCGGCGTACTGGCTGCCGAGGCATGAGATCACCGGATTGGTGGAATGCACCACGACGCCGAGCGGCCATTTGGCAAGCGGAGACGAGGTAGTCAGCTGCACAGTTCCGAGCCCGCCCATGCACACTTCGCCAAGACGGCGGCCGGCTTCCAAACATCCAACTGACGCGGCGCCGAGATCGATAAGACGCTCACCGGAACTGCCGGTTGAAACCCCAACGCGCAAGCTCAGCGCGTCCGCTGCGATCTGATCGACGATTTTCGCGGCGAGCTTGGAAACGCTCGGGAACGGGGCCTGCATTGGACGTTTCTCCTTCAAGACTTTTCTGATGCTGTGTAAACGAGGCTGGCCACGGTTGAAAGGCGGTCTCGTGCGAGGCGTTCGGCCTCGTCCGCTGTGGCACCCTCAGCAAACACGGTGGCGATGGGCTGTTCAGCTGGAATGGGCGTGCCGGAGGCAGGGCGGTCAGCGGTCCAATCGGGCCAGTCGATTTCGCCAGCGGTGAACGAACCCCTATCAGCATAAAGGATCGCGGAGGCGCGCGACTGTGCGGTTGGGAGATCGCGCGTCTGCCAGAGTTCCCGGCCTAAGCCTGCTTCGACGTGAGCGCGAAACAGATTGCCGCGAATGTCGTCAAAGATGTCGAGTGTCGCACCGGGGCGCGGATTGACTTCGAGCAGGTAGGCCTTGTCATCCTGGACGATGAAATCGAAGGACACGAGACCAACTGGGTCAAGCAATTCGATGAGGGTCGCTGCGGCTGACACCATGGCATCTTCGGCCGCGGTTTCGCTGTATTCGACGATTACCGCGCCGCCATAACGGTAGGGTTTACGCGGCGAGGGCGCGGTCCATTGGCGCGACAGTTCGAGCGCGACGCCGCCCTTGCTGGCGACGGCCAAGACAGACATCGCAATCCCGTCAAGACGGCGTTGAAAGTAGTGCTTCTTAGAAGATTTAGAGAAATTCTCCAGGTCGCGGATGTGCGCGCCACCTGCGCCGCCAATACGCTTGGCGAGCCACCCTTGCGTGTTCTCGGGCGGCGTCAGAAGGGTTTCCGGATGCGCAATACCAATCGACCTCAGCAGGGGAAAAAACTCAGCTGGATCCTTTACCTGCCGCACGATGTCGGCTTTCGAGCCTAACAGACGATAACGCGCGTCTAAGCTTTCGATGAGCTTCGGGCGGTCCTCAAAGCCTGAGCCGAGGATGATACCAACGGGCGGCGACGGCGCACAGTCGACAAGTCCGTCGAGTGCTGCAAAGAGGGTCTTTGCTCCAAAGCCGTGGCGGATGGCGGACGGCAATCCTGCGTAAAGGTCAGCTGCGGCGCGCGTATCCATATCGCCAAAGGCGTCAACGACGAGCGGCACGTATCCTGCGCGACGGGCCGACTCTGCAAGTGCCCGCCCGGAAAACGCTGCGATCAGGATGGTGTGGCCGGTCACACGCTTACGCGAGCCCCGTCAGCTTCTTGCAATAGTCGTAAGCGTGACGGAAATCGTAGGCGACGGCCTTGTCGGAGGAAAGCATCTGTTTGAAGAGGCCTGACTCGCACTTGTATTTGATATCGCCGATGGCCAGCGCGCCAATGCCAAGGGCGTTGCATCCGGGAAGCGGAGCGCCGTCCATGAACAAGTCCAAGCCTTCGACGCCAGCTGGTGGCACGGCGTTGACGTCAGCGATGAGGATCAGGTTCTTCGCCAGAGCTTTGTGTTCGGCCGAGACAACCTGAACGCCGGCAGCGGCTGCCGCGAAGATGACTTCGGCGTTGGCGATGATATCCGCCTTCTGTTCGGCGGTTTCACCGGCGACCGGTTCGAGATCGACCCTGAAACGCTCTTTTGAAACGGCTGCGCTCTTGATCACGCGATCGACGCCGCGATGCGCGACGAGCTGAACGTCTGCGCCTTCGAGTGCTGCGATGATCGAAGAGGCAAAGCCGACGACGCCTGTGGCACCGAATACCGCAACCTTGACGCCCTTCCAGCTGCGGCCGAACTTCAGTTTCAGCTGGCGCTCTACGCAGGCGACCATGGCGGCGGCAGTCGTAAACGATCCCGCTGGGTCAGCGAATACAGAGCATTCGAACGGTGGCACCATAGCCTTCTTGGCGGCGTCTATCATGTCGAGAGCCATGAGCGCGTCCTTGCCGCCCATGAAGAAGCCCGTGCGCACGCCGTCACTTGGCGGCCGGGAGAAGATCGCGTCCTGGATCAACGGCGACACGTCGGCGAGTTCCACGTTGGTGTAGGGTACGATGACCTTGTAGCCGGCGTCAGCCGCCATGTTCACGTCGAAGGGGCTGACGTGCTTGCGCGGGTCGAGCATGTGCAGAATGGGCGTAGCTTCGCTCATAACGTTCTGGTTCTCCGGTTCTTTTATTGATTAAGCAGGGCCGATACGTGCGCCCGAGTTGCGGCCCTGGGCGATGATGATTTCAAGCCCGTCCGCTTTAGCCTCTTCGACTAAAGAATGATAGAGGCGTTCTGCCGCTTCAAGGCTGGCAACAAACGCGAAACCAGTTGGGCCCCAGGAGCTTTGGCCGATGCCTGTTGCGCCCATTTCGCGCATGCGGTTCGCGAGCCGGCCAACGGCTGGACTTGACCACGGGCTGCCACCTTGGGCGTTGGCAAAGTGCCCGCCAACGATCGCTTGAATTTCCGAGAGTGCGGACCCAAACGCGGGAAGGTCGGCTTCCTTGACGCCCGGAATAAGCTTCATGAGAACGAGGCGGCAAATATGGGCTGCAGCCGCATCGGAAAACGGTGGTAGGGCTTTAAACGCCTGCGTCTCCGCTGCACCCGAAACTCCGGCCTTGTTTCGATCGAGTATCATCAAGACACGCCAGTCAGACGGAAATTCTGCACGCACGGTAAGGGGCGGGGCCGTATCGCGCCCACCCTTGCCGCCGTCAACCAGGAACCCGCCGCCGGTAAACGCCGCAAGTCCGATGCCAGAGCGCGCGCCACGTTCGCCAAGTTGCGCGAGGCCATAAGCTGTTAAGGCGTGGCCTTCGAGATGCGCGGTGCCAGCGCCGATGGCTAGTGCCAATTGCGTTCCAGATCCAAGCCCAGCGTGCGCGGGTATGGCCTCCTCAACAACGGCCGAATAGGCGCTTCTGGCGCGGGCAACGGTATATTTCTGCAGAAGCTTTAGAGCTCGGTCGCTGTCGGGACCGGCGGCTGAAAAGTCCTGCGTGCGCGTAATCAGGATTCGCGTTTCAGGTTTGTCTACGGCCAAGCCAATGCTGCCGAAGCGCCGTCCTAGCGAGCCGTTGAGATCGAGAAATCCAAGGTGTAGCCGAGCGGGAGCTGTCACGCGCACACCAGCGGGGGACGGGCTCTTCTGGTTCACGGGGGCAAGGGTCCTTCTTGGCGGCGGGAATGGTTTGCACTCTGTATCACAGCGGAGTTAGGGTCATTCCAGAAGATTGTCCAGCGAGCCCAAGCGAGGAACCGATGACTGCCGAGCGCGAAAAGCCGATTGGAGAAGCAGACGTTAACGCATGGCTGAAGGCAAATTTGCCGGAGTGGCGGCTTGAGGACGGCTGGGTGCGGCGCACCTACAAGACGTCGAGCTGGAAGGGGACCTTGATGGTGATCAACACCGTCGGGCATCTGGCGGAGGCTGCCTGGCACCACCCAGACATTACCGCCTCCTATGCTTGGGTCGAAGTGCGGCTTATGACGCATTCGGCCAAAGGCATCACGTCGAAGGACTTGGAACTGGCCAAAAAAATCGAGGAGGTCGTCCACTGGCAGCCGGGCAAAGAAGGCAAAGGCCTCGAAGGCACGCCGGCTGGCGACTTGCGCTTCTCCTACATCAAGTATGATTGAGTTTGAGCGGATGCCGGTGACCACGAATGTCGAAGCAGCCAGCTAAACCTGCGGTCCTTTTCGATGCAGCCATCGGACTTGGTTCGAACATCGGCGATAAGGCAAAGAACATTGATCGAGCGGTTGCACTGTTGACGGCGGATGGGCGCGTCAAGCTGATTGCCCGTTCGCGCGATTATCGCTCAGCGCCGTGGGGGATTGCTGAACAAGATTGGTTTGTGAATGCGTGCGTTACGGTGCAGACGGATTTGAGCGCGCGTGAACTGCTGAAAGTCTGCCAAGACGTGGAAAACAATATGGGCCGCGTGCGCAAGCAAAAATGGGGCCCGCGTCTGATCGATGTTGATATTCTAACCTATCGAGATCAAACGATACGCGAGACAGATCTGACTGTACCGCATCCGCTGATTGCCGAGCGCGGTTTTGTCATGATCCCGCTACAAGAAGTTGCGCCTAACATAAAGATCAACCGTCAGCCGTTATCGGCGCTGATAAAGAGGCTCGATGTGCGCGACATCGTTCCGCTTGGGGCGGCCGCGCGCAAATAAAAGCGCCGCAGGCACGAATGCCAGCGGCGCTATAAATTTTCATAAAGACTGGCGCGAAAACTACTTCGCGGTCTTGAGATACTCGATGACGTTGTCGAGGTCGGCAGCGTCCTTCAGACCCATGAACACCATCTTGTTGCCGGGAACGGCTTTCTTCGGATCGCTCAGGTATTCCTTGAGGGTTGCTTCATCCCAGGTCTTGCCCGAGGCCTTCATCGGTTCTGAATAAGCGAAGCCTTCCGACGCTGCAGCCTTGCGGCCGATGATACCATTGAGGTTTGGACCGACGGCGTTCTTCGCGCCTTCACCGACCTGGTGGCAGGCTTTGCACTTATTGAAGACGGTCTTGCCGGCTTCAGCGTCTGCAGCCGAAGCAGCGACCGGCATTGCGGCGATCATTGCGACCGCCAGAACGAACTTGCGCATTCTGTGTTTCCTCTCCGTTTCGCCAGCCCTGGCGCTATGTTAGGCGCCAGACTTGTAAACTAGCCGCAGGAATTTGGCAGATTTTTTGTGAATGGCGGCTGAACCAAATGCCGCACCTTGGGGAAACACCTTCCCGGCTCCCGGAAACGGAAACAGGGTCAAGAATTGGTAACTCTCGTCCCGGTTTGAGCCCCGGTCTTGACCGCTTACTCGGCGTCCGCCCCACTCTTAGCGCCACCCAAACGGCGGTACAGGAAATTGGGCGGTTTGGCGACGCCGCTTTCGGCTTCCGCCGCTGCCACAAAAGCCGCGTGATGGGGCGAAAATTTGCAAGCCGGGTCGGTGTTCGTTGCGTCGCCCGTGAAGGCCATGGCCTGACAGCGGCAGCCGCCGAAATCGATCTCAGCGCGCGGGCAGCCCTTGCACGGCTCCTTCATCCAGCTCGTGCCGCGGTACATCTGGAAGGCTTGGCCCCTGAGCCAGATATCGGCCAAGCGTTTCGTCTTGACGTTGTCAAACTCTAGACCGGGCACACTCTCGGCGGCGTGACAGGGGAGCACCTTGCCCGACGGATTGATGTTCATAATACCCCGCCCCCAGCCGCCCATGCAGGGCTTCGGTGTCTTGGCGTAATAGTCCGGCACGACGAAGTCGAACACCAGAATGCCCTTCAGGCGCACCTTGGCCTCTTCGACAATCTCGTTCGTCTTGTAGACCTGCGCGCGCGACGGCATGAGGGCGGCGCGGTTCTTCAATGCCCAGGCGTAATACTGGATGTGCGCCACTTCAAGCCGGCCGGCTCCCATCTCGACGGCGAAGTCGATAATGGCAGGCAGGTTTTCGATGTTGTGGCGGTGGATAGGAGCGTTGATGGTCAAAGGCATATCGAACTCGCGCACCCACTTGCCGAGTTCGCGCTTCTTGGCAAGGCCGTTCTTGTAAGCCGAAATCTTCTCAGCATTGGCTTCGTTGACGTCTTGGATCGACAGCTGGACGTGATCGAGCCCAAGATCCTTCAGTTTTTTGAGGCGGTCGCGCGTGAGCGTCACACCAGCCGTAATGAGGTTCGTGTAAAGCCCGGCCTTGGCCGCCACCTCGACGATGTCTTCGAGATCCTTGCGAACCGTTGGCTCGCCGCCCGACAAATGAATCTGCAGGACACCGAGATCGGCGGCCTGACGCATGACGTCCTGCCACTCGGCGGTTGTCATCTCTTGATTGACGCGATCGAGTTCAAGCGGGTTCGAGCAGTAAGGACACTGCAGCGGGCAGCGATGCGTGAGTTCCGCCAAGAGGCCGATCGGAGCACGGCTGCACGCCGCTTCGACGGGCGCGTCAGCGAATTGCTCAAGGGGCGCGATTTCATTCATTAAGCTCTACCCTTCATTGCATCGGTCATGTTTGGTGGCTTTAGGCCTTTACGACGCCCTTATCGGCCAATTCCTGCAGCATCGCGATGACGTCTGCGAGAATGTTCTCAATCGGCGCGTTGTACTCTGCCGCTAGTTCTTCGGCGATGCTTTGCACTGTCTTCTGGTCATCACATCGCTTCAAAATTTCGACAGCAATGGCGTCTGGTTCAAAAACGCGCTCTGGCGCCAGAACGTGCCAGCGCCCGCGGCCCGCGTCGTGCCTCAACCTAATATGGTGAGGCAGTCCAGGTTTGGAAGCGGCACTGATGATTGTACGGGTGCGCTGCTGGGAAGCGGCCATCTTAAGTCTCCGGACGGAAGGCGCCCGGCGGGATGTGGCCGGCGACATAGGCGTTATAGAGCGCGTCGAGTTGAACCCAAAGCACGTTGCACTTGAAACGAACCGCATCGACGCAGGCTTCTTGTTCTTCGCGCGTTTTGGCGTTTTTCAAGACATACTGGAGCGCGAAATCGGCGTCGCGCGGGGCTTGCGTCAGGCGGCGCTTGAAATAGGCCAGCACGCTGTCATCGATGAACTTGTAGCCCTCCAACATGCCGACGATGCGTTCCTTGTGGATCTTGGGCGCGAAGAGCTCCGTCAACGACGAGGCAACGGCAATGGTTAGCGGCTGTTCGCGCACGAACGTCACATAAGCTTCAACGGCAAACACAGTCGCGGGCAGCGCGCCGCGCCTCGATATGACGTACTCGCGGTCAAGGCCGAGGCCGTCCGTCAGCAACAGCCACCGTTCGATGCCGCCAACTTCGTCCGGAGGCTGGCCATCGTGATCGAGAACGCGATGCGTCCACTCGCGGCGTAACTCGCGATCATGCACGCGGCTGATGAAGGCGGCGTCTTTGCGCGGCACCGCCGCCTGATAGCAATAACGGTTTAGGGCCCAGGCTTGCACTTGGCCCTTGTTCAGCTTGCCGCCATGCAGCATGTGATGGAAATGATGCAGGTCGTGATAGCGTTCCGGGCCGACAGCGCGGATTTCTGCTTCGAATTCAGCGACGCTCAGCGGGGGCTCATTGTCGCGCCGCTCGGCCGTCTTCTTCTCTAAGCTCAAGGGGCTCATAGCCGGATCTCCATTCCATCGTAACCGACTTCCCAGCCGGCCGATTCAACATGTTTGCGCTCTTTTGAGCCTTCATCCAATACCGGATTTGAATTGTTGATGTGAACGTAAATGCGGCGCATTACGTTAAGTGGTTCGAAGGCAGCTATCGAGCCATCTGGCCCCGACATCGAAATATGCCCCATGCGCTTGCCTGTCTTGTTCAGCAGGCCTTGGGTCAGCATCTCGTCGTCCGTATAGAGCGTACCGTCGAAAAAGATGAGTTCCGCGCCTCTAATACGGTCCGCAAGCGGCGGATCTACTTCGGCACAACCTGGGACGTAGAAGAAGGATTTGCCGGTTTTGCCGTCCTTGATTTCAAGACCGATGGTGTCGCCATCGCGGCTACCATAATTGCCGCCCGCGCCGCCCTTCTCAAGAAAAAGCGCGATTTTACCCGGCACGGCGAACGGTTCGATTGTTATGCCGAGATCGATTCCTGCGCCTGAAAGGCCGACGGGCTTATCAAGAGCCAGTGGAATGCGAGGCACGACGTCAGGCGCGCACACATTGAAGATCGAATTGGCATTAAGCGTTGCGAGGACACGTTCGGAACCGTAGATCGAGAAGGCTTGGCGTTCGCGCAAATTTATGAGACCTATAATGTGATCGACGTCTGCGTTCGTAACAACTACGGACTTGATTGGGCTGTTGCGAAGCGGTCCATTCTTGTCGGGATGAAGTTCAGGATTATCGGCAATTTGCTGGCGCAAATCGGGAGAAGCGTTGAGGAGCACCCAATTCTTGCCGTCGGCCGAGATGGCGAGAGATGATTGCGTCCGCGCGCGATATCCGGCTTTGGCCGATCTTACATTCGCGGAATGGATGCCGTTGCAGTTCCACTGCGGAAAGCCGCCGCCTGCCGCAGCCCCGAGTATCTTGATGATCATGGAACGATTTCTGTTGGCGGCGCGCTGGCACCGGAGTTCAGCTCACGCCTATTGTAAAATGGCGGCGGCGGCCGATGCGAACATCAACCGCCGCGCCGATACTCACGCGTTACGTGAGTCCGAGAACATCATGCTTAGATGACGTCGATCTCGGCTGGGAGGTAGCTCGTTACTTCGAGTCCAACTTCCTGCTCACGAACTTCAGGCTTCGACCAGATCTTCATAGTTTCCTCCATCGTTTTTCAAACTGCCGTATTATTTATTGAGAACTCGTTGAGGGACCGCCCCCTTTGAAAGGGCAATTGGGGCAGGCACATTTTCGCTTGTGCCCCGCCAATCTGCGAATCGAGTTCACGTTGTCAAGACCACGCCGCTTCGAAATCGGTTACACCACAGTTCGGTAATCCGTAGAATTCAATTTGCCTCACGACTGCGTGTGAGAAACGCTTATCTAGTAAGTGTTATTTTATAACGGTTCGCGTGTTGAAGCAGAGTTGTGTTGGGGTCCAAAGCGCATGCCATTTTGGGCGAAAGCGCGCCATCGGCGCTCCCTGCAGCGGCACCCTCGAGGAGTGCAATCGGCAACGAGTGGGCTGGGGCGTCGGAAGTATCCAGCGCCTGACTGAGCCTGGGCTCGTCCGGTAGGAACATGGCATGTAATGCCTAAAAAATAGCATAATGATAGTTTTTAATACCCATTCTAGAATTAATCGAGCTTTGTAGTAGAAAATTGTTCTATTTTAGTGTATGGTGATTTGCAGTAAGTGCCGTTTTGCCAGGGCAAATGTGCTGGCTCGAAATAATCCAGTCGATGCGACGTCGTCCGCGTCTTTGGAGCTAGCTGTTGACAGCGGACAAACTGATGCTTTGCCGCTATGAGGTGAGGCAGTTTTCAAAACTGAATCGTGTGTCGCATGGTCGTGCAAAGCCAAATTCGATTGCCGCCAAGGAGATCTTAGTGACGTCTATCCCGATGCTTCCCAAGAACGCGCCCTTTGCGCCGGAAGATATTGATGCGCTGAACAAAGTCGTTGCCAAGACGACGCCTCTGCAAAGGAGCTGGCTGGCTGGTTTTTTTGCGGGCTTTGAAGCGGCACAAGGCGCTGGCGCGCAGCCAGCCACCGCCGCAAAACCGCGCGCGCCGCTGACCATTCTCTATGCCAGCGAAAGCGGCAACTGTGAATCGTTGGCTCTGAAAGCCAAGAAGGTTGCCCAGAAGCACGGTCTCGACGCCAAGGTTTATGACATGGCGGACGCAGATTTGGCGCTGCTCGCGAAGGCAAAAAACCTCGTTGTCTACGCCGCAACTTGGGGCGAAGGCGATCCGCCGAGCCGCGCCATTGATTTTTACAACGCTCTGATGAGCGATGCTGCGCCACGTCTTGAGAGCGTGCGCTTTGCCGTGCTCGCGCTTGGTGACACCGCTTACGCTCAGTTCTGCGAAGTCGGCAAAAAGATCGACGCACGCCTTGAGGCGCTGGGTGCGACGCGCGCGGCAGACCGGGTCGATTGCGATTTGGATTTCTCCAAGCAGGCGACGGCATGGACAGATGGCGCGCTTGGCAAACTTGCGCCGGCCGACTCCGGGGCGAGCAGTGCGACAGTCGTGCACGTCGACTTCAAGGGTGGTGGCTACCAAGCCGAGGATGATGAGCCGCAGTTCTCGGCCGAGAACCCGCTAGAGGCGGAAATTTCTGCGCTCGTCAATTTGAACGGCACGGGCTCGACGCGCGAGACGTGGCATGTTGAACTTGCGTTTCAAGAACCGGGCTTCACCTATCTTCCGGGTGATGCGATTGGCGTTATGCCGGAAAACGATCCCGAGCTCGTCGATCAGTTGTTGCGTGCAGCAGGTCTTGGATCGGACGCGGCACTGCTACTCAAAGTTCAAAAGGGCTATGACGTCACGACGCTGTCAAAGGCGGCCGTTGAAAACTTCGCGAAACTGACAGGCCGGGCGGACGCCAAGCAACTTCTCGAAGGCGACGCCTATACGAAGTTTGCATTCGACCGCCAGCTCGTCGATCTGTTTGAAACGTATTCTGAAAAACTTACTGCCGAGCAGATCCTCGGGCTGCTGCGCCCTTTGCCGGGCCGGCTCTATTCGGTCGCATCGAGTTTGAAGGCGCATCCGGGCGAAGCGCATTTGCTGGTCGGCGCCGTGCGCTGG
This sequence comes from Hyphomicrobium sp., assembly GCA_043718455.1. GTDB lineage: Bacteria > Pseudomonadota > Alphaproteobacteria > Rhizobiales > Hyphomicrobiaceae > Hyphomicrobium_B. The sequence goes on along the minus strand of JAYSVT010000137.1, from coordinate 2,567 downwards.
GACTCGCACGGCAAAAAGCGCAAAGGCGTAGCCTCGAGCTACCTCGCGGATCGCCGCAAGCTGGGCGACATGGCTCGCATCTATGTCAAGCCGAACCGCCACTTCCGCTTGCCTGAGGATGGCAACAAGCCCATCATCATGATTGGTGCGGGGACAGGCGTCGCGCCCTATCGCGGCTTCATCGAAGAGCGTGTTGAACTCGGCGCCAAGGGCAAGAGTTGGTTGTTTTTTGGGGAGCGCAATTTCACCAATGATTTCCTGTACCAGCTCGATTGGCAAGACCACATTGCAGCGGGCGCCTTGACAAATATCGATGTGGCCTTCTCGCGCGATCAGCCCGAGAAAATCTATGTGCAGCACCGGCTCTGGGAACGGCGCGTGGACATTCAGAAATGGGTTTCCGACGGCGCACACCTCTACGTCTGCGGCGACGAGAAAGGCATGGCCAAGGACGTTGATGCGATGCTCGTCAAAATATTGGCCGAGACAGCTAAGGGCGACGAAGACGCAGGGCGCGCCAAGCTCAAAGAGCTGACCAAAGCCGGGCGCTATCAACGCGATGTGTATTGATGGGCATTCGGCAATAGACCCTCGGCAATCGGGACAGATTCTTAATCCGATTGCCAATTGCCGCCTACGCAAAAAATCGGACCTAATCAAATGACCGACGATAAGCGCGCGAGAAACGAGATCATCAAGGAAAACAGCCGGCAGCTGCGCGGCACGCTGGCTGAAGGCTTGAAAGACGTTGTCACCGGGAACATCGGCGAGGACGATCATCAGCTGATCAAGTTCCATGGCTCGTACATTCAGGACGACCGAGACATGCGCGGCGAACGCGCAAAGAAGAAGCTCGAAAAAGCGTTTTCATTCATGCTTCGTCTGCGCATCCCAGGCGGCCTGATGACGGCCAAGCAATGGATTGCGCTCGATGACATTGCCTCAACCTATGCCAACGGCACGCTGCGTCTGACCACGCGCGAAACTTTCCAGTATCACGGCGTCATCAAGTCAAACCTCAAGCGCACCATGCAGGCCATCAACAAGGCGGCGCTCGATACGTTGGCGGCTTGCGGGGACGTCAATCGTAACGTGATGACGGCGGCCAATCCGCATCTGTCAAAAGCGCACCGCCAAGCCTACGATCTCGGCAAGGCCATCAGCGAACATCTGCTGCCCAAGACCGGCGCCTATCATGAAATCTGGCTCGATGGCGAAAAGGTCGAGGACAAGTCCGGTGCCGCCAACAAGGACACGGAACCGCTTTACGGCGTCCATTATCTGCCGCGCAAATTCAAAACAGTAGTTGCCGTACCGCCAGACAACGATGTCGATATTTACGCGCACGACCTTGGATACATCGCCATTGTCGAGAAGGGCGAGGTCGTTGGCTGGAACGTCACCATCGGCGGCGGCATGGGCATGACGCATGGCGACCTAAACACGTTTCCGCGTACCGCCGACATGCTCGGCTACTGTTTGCCTGAGCAGGCGATCAAAGTTGGCGAATGCGTGCTGACCGTTCAACGCGACTGGGGCAACCGCGAAAACCGCGCCCGCGCGCGGCTCAAATACACGATTGAAGACCGGGGACTCGATGCTTTCCGCGCGGAGGTTGAAAAGCGCGCGGGCTTCAAGCTTGGCAAACCGAAACCCTTCAAGTTTTCCGGCACCGGCGATCCGCTCGGCTGGCGTCAAAGCCTCGACGCCAAAAAAGGCGACGAGAAAAATTGGCACCTGACTCTATTCGTCGAGAACGGGCGCATCAAGGATCGCGCTGGAACGACGTTGCGCAAAGGCTTGCGCGCCATCGCAGAAGAAGGGCTTTGCGAATTCGTTGCGACATCGAACCAGAATGTGATTCTGGCCAACATATCGGCGAAAGCTAAGCCGAAGATCGATGCGATCCTCAAAGAACACGGCATCACGTCTGAAGTCTCCTCGCGCCTGCGCGCCAATTCGATGGCCTGCGTGGCGTTGCCGACGTGTGGACTGGCGCTGGCCGAAAGCGAGCGCTACCTGCCGGGTCTCATCACACGTCTTGAAGACAGTCTCGATAAGGCGGGCCTGCGTCATGACGACATCATCATGCGTATGACGGGCTGCCCGAACGGCTGCGCGCGTCCGTATCTCGCTGAGATCGGTTTTGTCGGGCGCACTCCTGGCCTTTACAACTTGTATCTGGGCGCGGCATTTGACGGATCACGCTTGTCGAAGCTTTACGCGCAGGATGCCGGTGAAGAAAAGATCGTGGCCCTGCTGGAACCCATCTTCGTTGCGTACGCCAAGCAGCGCAAAGACGGCGAGCGGTTCGGCGATTTCTGTGTGCGCGCCGGATATGTCAAGGCGACGCTTGCTGGCAACCAATTTCATGCGGATGTGAAGCTGGCCTGAAGACGCAAGCGCCAGATAGGCCAAATTTATCCTTGTATCGCGCTGATAAGGTTTCTTAAGCTCAGCAGCGAGACCACGCAGCCGACGATGATCATGAGCACCTTGTCGGGCAGGTGACGTGTCGCGTAAGCCGCGAACGGCGCCGCAATCACGCCACCGACGATCAACCCCCC
>JAYSVT010000136.1:0-2055 GCA_043718455.1 Hyphomicrobium sp. | reverse complement strand
GACGAAGTCGCGGGCGTCCTGGCGCATGAAATGGGCCACGGCATCGAGATGCACCCCGAGACCGGCATCATCCGCGCAGTCGGACTTGCGGCTGCCGTGGAACTCATGCTTGGTGGCACGGGCGGCACGCTCGCCAATCTCGGTCTCGTGCTCGCCCAGCTCGGCTACACGCGCGTTGCGGAACGTGAAGCCGACCGGCACGCGCTGGAACTGTTAAAAACATCGGGCATCTCGCAACAGGGACTCTTAGACTTCTTCAAGCGCGTCCAAAAAATGGAAGGCGACAACGAAGTGGCGAAGGCCATCAAGGGCCTTGATATGCTGCGCACGCATCCGCCGACCGAAGAGCGCACCGAATTGATCCGCCGCCAAGCCAGCTACCCATCGACGCCAGCACTTGATGCGGCAAGCTGGGAAGCGCTGAAAGCGGTGTGCAGCAAGACTGAAACTGCAGTCGATTAAGGCTTCCCGAAGCAATTCCCTGCGCAATCGATGAACTGTTTTCCACTTCAAGCGGCCAATACGCCGCAGGGCTGGCGCGCTGCGACAGAAGTTCGCCCGATTTCGCCTGTTTACTGCGGACTACCGGAATTTGCTGTTTCAAGATTTTTGACACAGGAACTTGAATGAGGCGCCTCCTCTTCAGAGCCACACTTCTGACGTTGGCCATCGCCGCCTACATCGCCTCGCCTTTTGCAGCGGCGTGGTCGATCCGCGAAGCCGTGCGTAATGGCGATGCCGCCTACCTCGAACACAAGATCGATTGGCCGGCCGTGCGCGTGACCCTCGCGCCGACAATCGGCCAGCTCATTCTCGACGTCCCCGATCCCGAACAAGTCCCCGTGACAGATCCGGGTCTGTGGCAGCGTTTCAAAGCCTACATGGGCCAGGGTGCCGTCAATCACGCGGTCGAGAGCTACGTCACGCCCGAGGGCCTCACCAAACTCTTCAACTACCGCAAAATGTATCGCGACTACGTGGCGGGTCAGCCTGACGAGTCTAAGCTGTCAGTTGGCGAACGCATGAAGCGCATGTGGGCCCGCGTCAAACGCGCCGAATTCACGAGCCTCACGACCTTCGAAATCGATATGGCCGACAAGCACGATCCCGATCGCGTGTACCTTGCCAAGCTCGCGCTTGAAGGCATCAATTGGAAAGTCAAGGAACTGCGTATCAAAACCCTGACGACGGCAGACAGTGCCCCTATGAAATTTATGGATGTGCCAACCGAACCCTCGGTAACCCCGGCTCCAATGCGCTCAAGCGGGTGGAGCCCGGGCTTCATCTCACGCGCTGAAGCCTCGCCCTTGCCAGCACCCCGGACAAGCTTTTGGCAACGCGCTAAGTCGGCGGCTAGGTAAACGTTAGTCATCAATTGCAATTGAGCCGCTTTGCGGCACACTGCCATTCTTTAACTGCACCCGGACTATTGCACGCACAGGCGCGTGAGTGCTAGAGCACCCGTATGCAGTCTGAATAGTTGCGCGCAGAGGCCAGGGATGGCGAAGAACTTTTTATACAATCTGGCCGTTATGTTTGCCGCCGATGTCGTGCCTCAGGCGGCGCAGACGCGGCCACTGAGCGGGCGATTTAAGCGGCGCGTGAACAAGACGCTTCATGACATTGGCGTGACGCTGGGCAGGACGCATGGCGGAGCATTCTACCAAGACACTCCTGACCGGCTGGTGCTCGAGAACATCATCCTGCCTTTCTATCAATTGAGCAAAGAGCACAGAAACATCCTGTTCGTCGGCTGCGATTGGTACACGGCCGGTTATGCCCGGCTCTTCGCACTGAAGACCTACGCGACCATGGACCCTGATGCACATCGCGCGCAGTACGGAGCTTACCGCCATCAGGTTGCACCCATGCGCCTCATGGGATCGGTTCACCCAGAGGGCTCACTCGATCTTGTTGTCTGCAATGGCGTGTTCGGTTGGGGGCTCAACGACGTCGCAGAAGCCGAAACCTCGGTGGGCGCCGCCTTCAATGCGTTGCGCCCCGGCGGGCATATGATCATCGGCTGGAACGACTTGACTCGCCATCGGCCATTCG
>JAYSVT010000135.1:0-5906 GCA_043718455.1 Hyphomicrobium sp. | reverse complement strand
CCGGCGCGCTATTCATCGCCTGTCTTAACGCGCAGGCGGCCCGCAATATCCGCTGGTGGCGCTATGGACGACGCTCATCACGTTCGCTGTGTCGCTGTTGATTTGGATCAACTTCGATACATCGAACCCCGGGTTCCAGTTTGTCGAAGAACGCGCCTGGCTTGGCGCGTTTAAGTACAAGATGGGAGTCGATGGCATTTCGATGCTGTTCGTCATTCTGACGGCATTCGTCATGCCGTTCGCAATCCTGGCGAGCTGGGAAAGCATCGAGACGAGCCTCAAGGAATACATGATCGCGTTCCTGGCGCTCGAAACCCTGATGATCGGCGTCTTCTGCGCGCTCGATCTGATGCTGTTTTATCTGTTCTTCGAAGGCTGCCTCATTCCGATGTTCCTCATCATCGGGGTGTGGGGCGGCAAGCGGCGCGTCTATGCGAGCTTCAAGTTCTTCCTCTACACGCTCTTGGGCTCGGTTTTGATGTTGCTCGCCATGATGGCGATGTACTGGCATGCGGGCACAACCGATATCCCAACGCTGCTGACGACGAAGTTCCCGGCCGATATGCAATGGTGGCTGTGGCTGGCGTTCTTCGCCTCGTTCGCGGTCAAGATGCCGATGTGGCCGGTGCACACGTGGCTTCCCGACGCGCATGTCGAAGCGCCAACGGCAGGTTCTGTCATTCTGGCCGGTATTCTCTTGAAGATGGGCGGCTACGGCTTCCTGCGCTTCTCGCTGCCGATGTTTCCGCTGGCCAGCCAAGAACTTGCGCCGCTGGTGTTCGCTCTCTCGATTGTCGCGATTATCTACACGTCGCTTGTGGCGCTCGTGCAGGAAGACATCAAGAAGTTGATTGCCTATTCGTCGGTCGCACATATGGGCTTCGTGACGATGGGGATTTTCACCGCGTCGCAGCAGGGCATTGATGGCGCCATCTTTCAGATGCTGTCGCACGGGCTTGTGTCAGCCGCCTTGTTCTTGTGCGTCGGCGTGGTCTACGACCGGATGCACACGCGGGAGATTTCGGCTTATGGCGGTCTCGTCGAGCGCATGCCGATGTACGCATTCGCGTTCATGATTTTCACGATGGCCAATGTTGGTTTGCCGGGAACGAGCGGGTTCGTTGGCGAATTCCTGACGCTGCTCGCGGCCTTCAAGGCGAATACGTGGGTGGCAATTTTCGCGACACTGGGCGTTATCCTGTCGGCGGCCTACGCGCTTTATCTCTACCGGCGCGTGATCTTCGGGGCCCTTGAAAAGCCGAGCCTCAGGGGTTTGCAGGACTTGTCGCTGCGTGAAATTGCTGTTCTGGCGCCTCTTGTGTTCCTGACGATCCTGTACGGCTTCTATCCGGCGCCCATCCTCGATGTGACAGCGGCTTCGGTCAAAAATCTCGTGTCGAATTATGAAGCATCGGTAAAGCCAGCCGCCGCCATGTTGGCGAAGTAGGGGAAGACATGGATTTCTCGATTTACGCTCCGGCCCTTCCCGAGATCATCCTGGCAGTTGGAGCGATGGCGCTGTTGATGCTCGGCGCCTTCACACGCAATGGCGCGGTGGCTGGCAGGGTCTGCGGTTGGCTGGCGCTTGGCGTGCTGGCCCTGGCACTTGTCACGGTTCTCGGACAAGGAACAGGGCGCGTCACGCTGTTTGAAGGCGCTTATGTTGCGGACGGCACGGCGCGCTTTTTGAAGGTACTCGTCTTGGCAGGTGCCGCCTTGGCGCTGCTGCTGACGTTTGACGATTTCGCGCGCGCGAAGATCATGTTCTTCGAGTACCCAGTGCTCGTGCTGCTTGCGACGCTTGGCATGTTGATGATGGTCTCGGCCAATGACCTGATCGCGCTGTATCTCGGACTTGAACTGCAGTCGCTTGCGCTCTATGTCGTCGCGGCCTTCAACCGGGACGATGTCAAATCGAGCGAGGCGGGGTTGAAGTATTTCGTGCTCGGCGCACTGTCGTCCGGCATGCTGCTCTATGGCGCCTCGATGTTCTATGGCGTGACGGGCTCGACCGGGTACGAGGCGATTGCCGCGGCTGTGAAGGCAGACGGCATGGGTGCCAACCTGGGGCTCATTGTGGGTCTCGTGTTCGTGCTCGTCGGATTGGCGTTCAAGATTTCCGCCGTGCCGTTCCACATGTGGACGCCGGACGTTTACGAGGGCGCGCCAACGCCCGTGACCGCCTTCTTTGCGGCAGCGCCCAAAGTGGCAGCGATGGCGCTGCTGCTGAGGTTCACGCAGGCGGCTTTGCCGGCCATCTCGCTGCAGTGGCAGCAGATCATCATATTTTTGTCGATTGCCTCCATGGTGCTTGGTGCCTTTGCCGCGATCGGACAAACCAACATCAAGCGGCTGCTGGCCTATTCGTCGATTGGACACGTCGGGTTTGCTCTGGTCGGCTTGGCCTCGAACAATGCGGAAGGCACGGCAGGCGTTCTCATTTACCTCGCCATCTATGTGCTCATGACGCTCGGGGCATTCGCGTGCGTGCTGTCAATGCGGCGGGACGGCCGCAATGTTGAAGAGATCAGCGAGCTCGCAGGGCTGGCAAAGACCGACCTGCGGCTCGCCTCTATTCTGGCAATTCTGATGTTCTCATTGGCCGGTATTCCGCCACTCGCGGGCTTCTGGGCCAAGTGGTACGCTTTTTTGCCAGCCATCAAGGCCGGGCTGTTTCCGCTCGCCATTATCGGCGTGGTCGCGAGCGTTGTGGGTGCCTTCTATTATTTGCGGATCGTCAAGCTCATGTTTTTCGACGAGGCAACAGCTCCGTTTGAGCGCGTCGAGGGCAAGGCGCTCTTTGTAATGGGATTGGCGGCCCTGTTCATGGTCGCCTTTGTGCTGCCCTTTGTTGGCGGAGCGCTCGTCGATGCGGCGACGGCCGCAGCGGGCTCGCTTATGCCGACGGCACCCTGAAGACAAATCAATGAGCAGTGGAAAGCACACCATCATCCGCCTCACCGAGACGGTCTCCACCAACAAAGATGCCATGCGTTTAGCGCTTGCCGGAGAAACGCTGCCGCTGTGGGTCTCCGCTGAACGCCAATCAGCTGGGCGCGGACGTGCGGGGCGGACGTGGGTATCTTCGGCTGGCAATCTGCACGCCAGCGTGGCACTCTCTGTGTCAGCGCCCCCGGCTTTGGCCGGGCAATTGGCGCTTGTTTCAGGACTTGCGCTTTATGAAGCAGTGCGGGCCGTGGTGCCGCCTGCTAAAAACATTTGTCTACGTCTGAAATGGCCGAACGATTTGCTGATCGGGGCGGCTAAAGTTGGGGGAATCTTGGTAGAGAGCACAACCGCAAGGGGCGGCTCAGATTTCATTGCCATCGTCGGGTTTGGGCTGAATATCGAGTCAGCGCCTGATGGCCTCGGACGTTCAGCGACATCGCTCAGGGCAGCAGGGGCCAATACGTCATCTGATGCGCTGCTCGAGACATTAGCGGAAAAGTTGGATGTTTGGCTTGAGCGCTGGGATGATGCGCGGGGTTTTGACGTTATTGGAACAGCTTGGATGGAGCGAGCAGGTCCACTAGGCGAACACATTACCATTAATTCTGGCAAAGGCCAGGTGCATGGGACATACCAAGGGTTGAATGAGACCGGCGGCCTCGTTGCCCAGGTTGAGGGAAAACGCGAAACAATCACGTTCGGCGATGTATCGCTCGCCGCGGCGGCTGACACGAGTAGAGATGGATGACCGCCAAACAGACGACGAAGACCTACAAGCCCAAGTCGAGCCAATCGGGCGGCGATGAACTCGTATTCATGGCGTTGGGCGGCCTCGGCGAAATCGGCATGAACGTGTACCTGTACGGCTTCGGGCCCGCGAACGCGCGTAAGTGGCTGATGGTTGACCTTGGCATCACGTTTCCGGGCGAGACTGAGCCGGGAGCCGATGTGGTCCTGCCCGATCTGCGTTTCATCGTCGCCGAGAAGCACGCTCTCGTTGGCCTGGTGCTCACGCACGCGCACGAAGATCACATCGGGGCGGTGCTTGATCTGTGGCCGCAACTTGGCTGCAAAATTTACGCGACGCCGTTCACGGCTGGCATGGTGCGGTCCAAGCAAGCTGAATATGGCCGCAGCAACATGAAATTGCCGATCACCGAAGTGCCGCTCGGCGGGCGCATTTCGGTTGCGCCTTTCGACATTGAGTTTGTGACTCTCGCGCACTCTATTCCAGAGCCGAGCGGCCTTGCTATTCGCACGCCCGCGGGCCTCGTGTTTCATACCGGCGACTGGAAACTCGACAAGACGCCGCTGGTTGGCGCGCCGCCCGACGAGAGCAAATTGCAAGCGCTCGGCGAAGAGGGCGTTTTGGCGATGGTGTGCGATTCAACCAACGCGCTGCGCGAAGGCGTTTCGCCGTCGGAAATGGACATTGCGAAGTCGCTCACCAAACTCATTCAGGCAGCGCCCAAGCGCGTTGCGGTCACGACATTTGCTTCAAACGTGGCGCGCGTGAAAGCGGTGGCCGACGCCGCGCGGGTGTCAGGCAGGAAGCTGGTTGTGGCAGGCCGGGCATTGCATCGCATCATCTCCGTTGCCATCGATACCGGCTATCTGCCTGAAAATTTCACGTATCTCGATCAGCAGCGCTATTCGGATTACGCGGCCGATGGGGCTGTGTTGCTGTGTACGGGCAGCCAGGGCGAGGTGCGCGCCGCCATGGCACGCATTGCCGAGGACGAGCATCCTGATGTTTCGCTCGATAAGGGCGACATCGCAATCTTTTCCTCGCGCACAATTCCAGGTAACGAGAAGGCAGTAGGCCGCGTGCAAAACGCTCTCGCGCGCAGGGGCGTAACGCTGATCACGGACAATGAAGCGCTTGTGCATGTCACAGGTCATCCGCGCCGCGGCGAATTGAAACAAATGTATGAATGGATGCGTCCCCAGATTTCCATTCCCATGCATGGCGAAGCGCGACATCTGCAGGAGCACGCGCGGCTTGCGTTGGAAGCGGGCGCCAAGCAGGCATTTACGCTGACGGATGGCGAAATGGTCAAACTCTGGCCCAGTCCGGCGGGAGTGATTGATGAAGCGCCCGTTGGGCGGCTCTATCGCGACGGCAATCTCGTTGTGCCGGACGCTGACGGGCCCGTTAGGGAGCGGCGCAAGCTGTCGTTTGCCGGCATCGTTGTGGTTGCGTTCGCAATGTCGCGGCGTGGCGATATTCTCGGCGAACCGGAACTCGTGCTCGATGGCGTGCCATTGGCAACCGCCAGCGGGGACGCCATGGCGGACGCCGTTTTGGATGCGGTTGACGGAACGCTGAGGTCGATCCCCGCAAAACGCCGCGCCGATGTTGAGCTGGTGCGCGAGGCCATATACCGTTCAGTGCGGAGCGCGGTTAACGAAGCGTGGGGTAAGAAACCCATCGTCAAAATCCTCATCAGCGTAGTGGACGCGAGAGGCTAACTCCTTTTATAACCCGCGCCCGCAGGCGTCTCGCGCGCTCGCGGGCAAGATTTGTACGACACGGAGACTTCGCATGATCGGACGCCTCAATCACGTTGCCATCGCGGTCAAGGATCTGGCCAAAGCCACGGCGATCTACAAGAACGCCCTTGGCGCCAAAGTGACAGCCCCGACTGAGCAGCCCGAGCACGGCGTGACGGTCGTCTTTGTGGAATTGCCGAATACGAAGATCGAGTTTCTCGAGCCCTTGGGAGAGAACTCGCCGATTGCCAAGTATCTCGAGAAGAATCCCGACGGCGGCATTCATCATGTGTGCTACGAGGTTGACGACATTTTGGCAGCGCGCGACCACTTGAAGGCCCAGGGCGCGCGCGTTCTGGGCGATGGCAATCCCAAGATCGGTGCACATGGAAAGCCGGTGCTGTTTTTGCATCCAAAAGATTTCTGCGGCACCTTGACCGAACTCGAACAAGTCTGATCGGAGC
>JAYSVT010000134.1:0-20025 GCA_043718455.1 Hyphomicrobium sp. | reverse complement strand
TCAGCGTACCCATAGATTGGACTTCGGCACCGATGCGACTATAGGCCTGAACGACAGATACGGTGGAGATGACGTCTCCGACGCGGCCCGAAATGGAGTATTCCAAGATTGCGACAGCGGCTTGGCCACTCGCGGTCCGGCGCATGACAATGACGTTGATGACGGTGTAAAACGCAGCAAGCGTCATTAAGATCAGCGCCATGCGGTAGTCCATGCTGAGTGCCGCTGGCGCCAGAAGGATAATCCCGAACAATGCCGTCAATTGATCGCGCAAGGCGCCGAGCCAGAGCCAGAACAGCGAAGTTGTGCCTGAGAGAATATTGCGGATGACGGCGCCGGAGCCGCGCGCGGCGTGATAGCCCTGGGACAAGGTCATGGCGCGTTCGAAGACATCGCCCAACACCGCACGGCGGCGGCGGTGTGCGAGACGATCAGAGTAGGTTGCAACAATGACTCCGGCGAAAATGCCAAACAGTCCAAGAGCAGCCCAGAGCGCTATGATGGAAAACGCACTTTCGCCTTTGGCCAGGGCATCGACCACGCGGCCGAAGAGAATAGGTTCTGCCAGCTGAATGGCTGCGATGACGATTCCGGCCGAGGCCAGCACGATCGCCAGCCACTTTTCGGGCGCCAGCATGGCCAGCGCACGTTTGTAGATTTCAGGCAGCGTCATAGTCTGCGCGGCGTTGGGCTCATTGGTCATAGGTTTAGTGATCATCGAAATGTGGCATTCTGTTCGTGATGATTTAGGCGTAAACGGCTTGTTTCAGCCACGTGCGTTGGCTAGGCAGGGGTGTCCCGTTTCGTCGCATATTGGCAATATCGGTGGCAATAGCGGTTTATTTGGCAGGTGCAAGCGGAGCAAAACCGGCCCTGCTGTGTTAAGCTTATGAAGTGGTAGTCATTTCATCATAGGCGAGCAGGTCATCGATGCCGGTTCATCGCGGCGCATTCCCGGCACACCTGCCAAATCCGTTGATCGAGCCCATGCTCTCGGCGGCAGTCGATAAGCCGTTTGTGATCGCTCAACTCGGTCAATCTCTTGACGGCCGCATAGCGACGCCCTCGGGCGCCAGCCGGTGGATCAACGGCAGCGCCGCGCTCGATCATCTCCATAACTTGCGCGCAAACGTAGACGCCGTGGTCGTCGGCGCCGGGACAGTTGAAGAAGACGATCCTTTACTGACTGTGCGCCGCGTACGCGGTCCACATCCGGCACGCGTCGTCATCGATCCGAACGGGCGTATCAAACATGCGGCAAAGTGTTTTGCGCGCGACGGAACGCGGTGTTTCATTGTGCGCGCCGATGCGGGCGTGGGGCCAGACGGCACAGAGACCGTGATCGTGCCGCGCGAAGAGGGGAAAATGCCGCCCGGCGCAATCGTAAAGGCTCTTTTTGCACTGGGTTTAAGAAAAATTTTGATTGAGGGAGGCGCCAAAACGGTGTCGGCCTTTATCGATGCCGACGTTGTGGATCGCCTGCACGTGCTCGTTGCCCCTGTGATTTTGGGTTCGGGCATATCAGGATTATCACTTTCTCCAATTTTGGGCCTTGAGGAAGCACGACGGCCCGTGACGCGCGTTCATGTTCTTGACGGCGGCGATGTGGTGTTCGATTGTGATCTGAGGCAGAAATCAAAGGGGCAATAATCATGGAAAAGGATCACGTTTCCGGGATCGCAGTCTATTCGCCTCGTGCGCGACTGTATCACTGGCTGACGGCCTTCCTCGTGCTTATTCAAATTCCCGTCGGCCTCTACATGACCTATCGCGGTTATGAGTTGACATATATCGATGCGGAAGGCGCCACCAAGACCGGTCTGTTCGATGGCTTGACCGCATTTCTCTACGACTTCCACAAAACAATCGGCATAACCATTTTGGCGCTAGTTCTCGCGCGGCTGATCTATCGCTTGCGTAACGGTGCGCCAGCCGCGGATCCGTCACTGCCGCCGGCTCTCGTTGGCGTGTCGCATCTGATCCATTGGTCGATCTACGCGTTGCTCATCGCCGTGCCGCTCGTTGGGTATGTTGGGACGTCGTACTACGGGGCGCTCAGTGTCTTCGGCGTTCCGCTTGTTGCGTTGACCGCAAAGGACGAGAAGTATTCCGAGACGGTCTTCGAACTGCACGAAGCGTTGGCGTTCACTCTTGCGGCGCTTATCGTTGTGCACATAGGGGCCGCAATTTACCACAAGTTCATCCGCAAGGATCGCGTGGTCGAGCGGATGTTGCCAAAAAAGGTCGCGTGAGAATCCCCTCTCCCCCATCGTTCTATCGCGATGGCGAGAGGGTGATTAAACAGGCGTCGCGAAAACGTCGGTATGCCCAACCTCTGCTGCGGCGCGGATGACTTTGATCCACGTCTCAACCGCCTTGTCGTCCAGCGCCTTCGTCTCGAGGACCGCAAGTGCATGCCCGCGCTGAAGCTCTTCAAGAAGTGAGCGATCGTTTTGGCCGAGTACCCACGGGCTCTCGCCCTCCATCACGGTATAGTCTTCAAGACGAAGCTGATCGGCAAGAAGGCCCGCGGCGGTTGGCCCGGCGGCCGGACCAAAGCCTTTGTCGGTCATTTGATGGCGATTGAAGGCCGCCGCCATCTGGCTGTCGGATGGCCGGTGCGGGCTCCAGCGCTGCACGCCGTTGTAGGTCAGCGTTGCATAAAGCGCCGACCTTGTGTTGGCAATTTTCCGCGCGAGCGCGCGAATGAAATCCGACGATACGAGATCGAAAAACGCTGAAGCCGTGACCAGATCGGGCTTTGCAACGAGCACGCTATCGAGATCGTGGGCGAGGTCGGCGATTTGGAAGTGGACTTCGATTTCAGCGATGCCCTTGGTCAGCTTCAAGGTATCGCCAGCGAGCTCTGTCTTGTCAGCCCACTTGCGTAGTGCAATTTTGGCCGCGGCGAATAACGCCTCGTCTTTGTCGACAAGGTGCCAGCGCTGGCGCGCAGGTAGAAGCGGCGCCACAGCGCGCAAGTTGGCGCCGGTGCCCGAGCCAAGGTCCACGACTGAGATATGGTCGCGCAGCGTGAACCACGCGGAGACGGCCTGCACAATGCCGTGATTGCGCGCGCGGACATCGGCGCCCTCGCGCAGGGCAAGCCACTCGGCAGAAAAAGCGCTCATGGCTTGAGACCCAAAACAACGGCTGCGATGCGGCGCGCCGTTTCGTGCCATGTCGGCAACGTGCGGCCAAGGTCCCACGAGGCGTCGGCAAGTTCGTCGCGCAGCTTCTTGTCGGTCAAGGCGCGGCGCAGGGCGGTGGTCATTTCAGCAATATTTCCGGGTTGAACATGGAGTGCGGCTGACTTGTGGGCTGTGTCGGCGGCAGCGCCCCCCGTCGTCGTGACAATTGCGAGGCCGCGCGCCATGGCCTCTGCGATGACCATGCCGTAGCCTTCGAAGAGGGAGGCCGAGACGAAGAGATCGGCGCTTTCAAAGTAACGGTCGAGGGTCGCTGGCACAACCTTTCCGGCCAGCGTGATCCGATCCGTGAACATCGATTTTTCGATTTTTTTGCGCAGCGTTTCCGCAGCGTGCGGGTGGCGATCGAGTGCGCCAGCAATCGTTAGTTTCCATTCGAGATCGCGCAGCGGCACCAGGGCCTCGACGAGATGGTCGTAGCTTTTTCTCGGCGATACGGCGCCGACTGCGAGAATATGCAGGGGAGATCCCGTGCCTGTTGCGCGGCCTGCGGGATCGGTGCCGGGCTCTGCGACGGTAATCTTGCGCGGATCGGCTTCCAATTCATCCGCCAAGATGCGGGCGGTCGTGCGGCTTGTCACAACGATGTGGTCCGCGCGCTGGAGTGCATTGCGCTCGCTCGCCTTGAGCTCGACCTTGCGGGCGTGCGGCAGCCCCGTTTCGAGAAACAGCGGGTGATGCACGATGGCGATCAGGCGGCGTCCATCGCATGGCAGGCTCGACGCTGGGAACGCGCCAAAGGCAAGTCCGTCAACAAGAAGTGCTGCCGACTTCGGCGTTGCGGCAATGAGCCGGTCGGCGTCCTTGATGTCTTTGGGCGCGGGGTTTGGAAAAGCAGCGGAGAGTTTGAGATGCTGGACGTTGACGCCGAAGTGCGGCAGCAGCTCGATCACGCGCCGGTCATAAGCATAGCCGCCTGTTGGGCTTCTCAAGTCGCCGGGTATCGCGAATACTGCTTCAGCCACTGACCGGTCCTTCAAATGTCGCGCGTACTAGATCGGTTTCCGAAAGTGTAACGCGGATCTTCGCCAGCGTCTTGCCCTCCGGACCGAGAGCACCGGACCGGGCAGCCGTTGCTATAGCATCGAATATAGACTTGCAGAGAAATTCGGTTGTCGTCAGCACGCCTTTGAATTGAGGTAAAGTATCGAGGTTTTGATAGCTGAGTGGTTTCAGGGTGGCATCCAGGCATTCAAGCGCCGCGCCGATATCGACGACCACGTTCTGGGCCGTTAACTTTTCGCGGAAGAAGGCGACGTCCACCACGAAGGTGGCGCCGTGCATGTTTTGCGCTGGGCCGAAGAAGGGGTCGGGCAGCGAATGGGCAATCATGATGCGGTTGCGAACTTCGACGGAGTACATGGGGGTCGAGTACATGGGCTAGGGTACCCTCGGATCTAATCTGGATAACGGATGATGGGCGGCTGGGCGCCGCCCGTGGGGCCAAGGATCACGGGAATTTGGCCCGGTAGATCAGCGAAAGCTATTTCACTGGCGACAAGGTTATCGAGTGCGGGGTCGTCGAGGAGGGCGAGGGCCTGAGTCAGCCTTTGGCGATGCGTCGTGGTGCTGCGCCGGCTGGGTGACACGTGACCGACTTGCGACGAGATGAGCTGCAAGCGTTTTGAGTGAAAGGCGCCGCCAAGTTGGAGTGTGACGAGGCTAGTGCCGTACCAGCTCATGTCAATAATGCGGGCTTCAAAGGCGGCGGCGTCGAGCGCGCTTTGTAAACCGGCAGCGGTCGCGGAGGTGTGAAAGACAATCCTGTTGTCGCGCGGGGCGTCAGAGGGAAGCGTGAAGTTGAGACCAAGTTTTTGTGCGATCGCCGCGCGGCCGGGATCGATGTCGGTGATCGTGACGTGGCATCCAGCCATTCGTTTGGCGAGGTGCGCTGTGAGCAGTCCGACGATGCCAGCGCCAATGACCAGGATTTGGTCGCCGGGTCCTGTGCCCGCGTCCCAATGGGCGTTGAGGGCTGTTTCCATATTGGATGCAAGCGTGGCGCGTTGCGCGGGCACGGCATCGGGCAAGAGAACCAGCATCGCCTCGGCTGCGTGGAAATAATCCTGGTGCGGATGCAAGCAGAACACCCGCCGGCCCATGAGGTCGTCAGATCCCGCAACCACAACGCCTGTCGCCGAATAGCCGTATTTGACAGGGAAGGGGAACTCACCCGCTTGCAACGGCGCGCGCATGGTTGCGGCTTCGCTTGGCGGTACGTGTCCATAAGCGACGAGGCGTTCTGTGCCGCGGCTCAACGCGCTGAAAAGAGTTTTGACGCGGGCTTCTCCAGGCCGAGGTGCTGCCAGGCGCTCGGTTCTGAGTTCCGCGACCCCGGGCTTGACGTACCAGAGTGCACGGGCCACGACCAAATGGCCGGCGCTCCGGCGCTGTGTGTGTATCAACTTCGCGTCCACGAACGTCCTCGCAATGGCCTTGAGAGTCTGAAGAGAGCCCGATAATCGTCCGATGAGCGAAACTAGCGATACTGTCGAGCGCGCTCAGGTCTCGTCAGCGATGAGCCTTACGACACCTGCAGGCTTGCAGGCAAACGCTACGCTTAACAGGCGGCGATTTCTTGTCCTTGTATTGAATGTGGTGACTTGGCTCGGGCTACTCGGCTGGGCCGCATCGGTGCTGGGCACTGGCGGCTGGACTGGGATCGATTGTGTGCTGTTTGTGTGCGTTGTGTTGGGGACGCCCTGGGCCGTGCTCGGGTTCTGGAACGCCGTGATTGGGCTGTGGCTACTACACAGTGTCAAGGACCCGATGGCCGAGGTGGCGCCGTTCATTGCGGCTGGCGAGACGGGGGCGCCGTTGACGATCAAAACTGCTGTTCTGATGACGTTGCGCAACGAAGACCCTTCGCGCGCCATATTGAGACTGCGTACGGTGAAGGCGAGTTTGGATGCGACCGGCGAAGGCGCGGCGTTCAGTTATTTTCTGTTGAGTGACACCAACGTGGCGGATGTCGCGGCTGCGGAAGAGGCGGCGGTTGCGGCGTGGCGCGCGGAGGAGGAGGACGCAGGCCGGATCGTCTACCGGCGGCGCGGCGACAACAACGGTTTCAAAGCCGGCAACGTGCGCGACTTTTGCGACAGTTATGGGGCGGGCTTCGATCTCATGCTGCCGCTCGACGCCGACAGTCTGATGACAGGTGATGCAATCGTCAAACTCGTACGCATCATGCAAGCACATCCTAGAATTGGAATTCTACAGAGCCTCGTCGTTGGCATGCCGTCGTCGTCGCCATTCGCGCGAATATTCCAATTTGGCATGCGCATGGGCATGCGCAGCTATACGATTGCCCAAGCGTGGTGGGTTGGCGATTGCGGGCCGTACTGGGGACACAACGCTATCGTGCGTATTAAACCGTTCGCTGAGCATTGTGCGTTGCCGGCACTCGCTGGTGGTCCGCCGTTTGGCGGGCATGTGTTGTCGCACGATCAGGTGGAAGCGACATTCATGCGCCGCGCTGGGTACGAAGTGCGCGTGATGCCGGTTGAAGGCGGAAGCTACGAAGAGACCCCGCCCGACATTCTGGAGTTCATTCGCCGCGATCTGCGCTGGTGCCAGGGCAACATGCAGTATGTGAAGTTACTCGGGCTTCCCGGATTGAAACCGATGAACAGGTTTCAACTCGTGTGGGCGATTTTGATGTTCGTTGGTATTCCGGCCTGGACGCTCATGATTGCGCTGCTGCCGCTGGCGGCGGCGGATGCTTTGACGATTTCAAATTTCCCTGTTGCCTCGGCGAAGACGCTCTACGTCACGTTTCTGCTGATGTATCTGGCGCCGAAGATCGCAGGTTTGATCGACGCGGTGTTGACGCCCGGCGAAGTCAAACGCTTTGGCGGCGGGTTGCGATTTTTCTCAAGCGCAGTGCTGGAACTCGTGTTTTCGTTCTTACAGGGCGCGGTCTCGACCATCCGCACTTCGATCTTCATGATTGGTTTGCTTTTTGGAAAATCTATTGTGTGGAGCGGGCAACAACGCGATGCCGCCAGATTGACTTGGGGCGAGGCAGCGCGAGCGCTCTGGCCGCAGGCCGTCTTCGGTGTGATTGTGATATCAGCACTCAGTTGGGTTTCACCTGCGGTTCTGATTTGGAGTTTGCCGCTGACAGCGGGGTATGTGTTGGCCATTCCGTTTGCGGTGCTGACGGCAAGTCCGGCACTGGGGCGGCTCATGCGGGCGCTTGGTATCGCTGGTATACCAGAGGACTTTGCGCCGCCTCCGGAGATATTGGCGGTTCAGGGAAGAGGCAGGGTAGAGCGATGACATCTGAAGCCCTGGCCGGAGTGTTTCGCTCATTGCGGATTTATCACGGGGCCAACGCGCCGCGCGCCGCGATGGACAAGCTCTATTCCGAATTTCTAAAGCCCGGCGATCTCGCGTTCGATATCGGCGCGCATGCGGGCGATCGCATTTCCTCGTTCCGCCGTCTTGGCGCGCGCGTCATCGCGCTTGAGCCGCAACCCAAGATGCTGCGCGCGCTGCGGCTGATCCACGGGCACGACGACAAGGTGCGCATTCTGCCGTCAGCCGCGAGCGCGGCACTTGGATGGGTGACGCTGCATGTCAATTCCGCCAATCCGACGGTTTCAACCGCTTCGCGCGCGTTCATCGCCGACGCGGACGGCAAACCCGGATGGGAAGGGCAGAAATGGGACAGTGAGATCCGCGTGCCCGCTGTCACGCTCGACCGGTTGATCGCCGCGCACGGCATTCCAGCTTTCATCAAGATCGATGTTGAGGGTTACGAGGACCACGTTCTCATGGGGCTCAAGACAGCCGTGCCGGCTCTCTCGTTCGAGTTCACAACAATCGCGCGGGATGTGGCTTTGCGTTCGCTTGAGCGTTTGGAGAGCCTTGGGACTTACGAATTCAATGTCTCGTTTGGCGAAAATCAGTCGTTAACGTTAGCGCCCTGGGTGAACGCCGAAAGCATGAAAGCATTCATCAAAGACATCAGTCACGACGAAAATTCGGGCGATTGTTATGCCCGTCTCGCTGGCTTGGGTTATACTGCGGCTTGAAGACAGGTTTGGAGACCGGAATGCAGAAGTTTAGTGCCTTTTTGTTTGCTTTTTTCGCAGTGCTCGTCACGGCGGGATCAGGTTTTGCGGCGTCCCTCGACGGGTTGAGCGTCGATGTGAAGAACGAGACCGAACCGGTTTTGTGCGCGGAAAAAGACAACGTTGCGGTTGCGTTTTCAAACAAGGACGTGCGCTCGTTCCGCATCGAAGCGGCGCACCCTGTGTATTTGTCGGCGGGCATGCGCGACAACTACGAGGCCGATTGGACAGCCTGCGATATGAGCGCGGACACGTCTTACGCGGCGCCAGGGCAACCGCGCAAAGTCACGCTCTACGAAGAAACCGAAATGTGGGTTGTGGGCTATGCGTTCCCCGCGTTCTGGCGGCCGTCGAACGCGACAGTGCGCGTCGGCGATAGGGTAGAGAAGGGCTTGCACATGCTGCAGGTCTGGCTGCTCAGAACCGACGGCGCGGAGGAAGTGCTCGTGCTTTATCCGCAGGATGGCTACTGGCGCCCGCGCCCGATGACGCCGCCGAATATGCGCAACACCGGCTATGGCTCGTCGTTTCTGGTTGGGCCGATTGATCGCGAGGTGCGCCCGCACGTAAAATTCAAGGAAGTCGTATTCGATCCCAAGACGCGCACGTTCACGCTTGAATTCGAGAAGGGCGGCAGTGCCACGGTGCGCATGGCGAAGGCCGACACCAATCGCCTCGCGCTCGACGTGGCCTTTGACAAGGGGATCGAGGGCAGTCCGTTCGCGATGCTGCGCTCGATGTACGTGACGGAGTTTAACAACGACATGGCGCGCATTGCGGTCCGCGAACGGGAAGCCAAGGGCTGGCGCGAAGAAGGCATCTTGAAGTTTGATAAGGCGCACGCGACGGACATTTGGATGGGGCGCTTGTCGCCCTCGCAACACAACACATCCTCGCCCGATGTGGTGTTCAATTCGTTTTCGGATGGGCCGTATCCGAAGCGGCCGAAGAACGAACCGCCGGGGGGGACGGGAGAGGGGAAGAAGGGGGAGTAGGGAGCATGACGCAAGAGATCGCGCCGAATCAGTTGCAAGCTGGTCAAGACTATTTTTGCGGTTCTAAATGCAAAATGTCGGAACCGTTACGCTTGAAGTCTACTCAACCGTGTCGATGTGTCTGTGTTGTAGGCAACGCGCGAACGGGGAGCACACATGATCAACGACCACATCTTCTCTTATCTCGACTATTACGTCGATCTACCCCATCCGCCACATTACGCCGTAATGCTGACCGGTCCCTGGGGCATTGGCAAGTCGTTCAACATCAAACGTTACCTGAGATCGCTGAACGAACGCGGTAAAAAGACTGCATACGTTAGCCTGTATGGCGTCAAGTCTACAGATGACATAGCGGCCGCAGTCCTTGCCACGCTTGCAATCAAGAAGGATGGCAAACTAGGCCAGCTTGGCGAGCAGCTCGGTCGCGCGCTCTGGACGAAAATGGCAAGCGGGACTGGCCAATCAGCTCTTACGCTACTCCCAGATAGTTTCTGCGATCTTCTTGTGCTGGATGATCTGGAAAGGGCGATGATGTCGCCCGTCGAAGTTCTTGGGTTCATTAACTCCTTCATTGAGCACGAGAACCGCAAGGTTGTAATAGTGGGGAATGAAGCAAAATTGAAAGACCAAGAAGCCTATCGCAGCGAGCGCGAGAAGGTTGTCGCAATGACTTTTGAATTGTCTGAGGAGACGGATGCCGCGCTTGCGCACTTTATCGCCTCAATTGAACCTCAGAAAACAAGAGAATTTCTGCAAAGCGCTGTTGGCGATATTCGGCAAGTTTTCAATCAGTCAGAAACGCGAAATTTGCGTCTTCTCGATCAGTCGCTGCATGCCTGGGCGCGCTTTTACACGATTGTAAATCAAGAACTAAAGAAGAGGCATGAAGGGATCATCTCCGCCTTCAGACTATTTCTGGCGCTCTCGCTAGAGGTACGCGCTGGTAGGCTCGAACAGCAGGACCTTTCTGATCGGGTCAATAAGGTCGTGTCTGGCCAAATGCAGCAAAGGCAGGATAATGGTGCAGGTGGAACACCTTTGTCGAAAGCACAGGATCGCTACGGCCGCATATTTCTGCACGACAGCATTTTGACTGACGAAGCGCTGATAGGTGTGCTTTGTCACGGCCGTGTCGATGCAACCTCTATCAATGAATCGTTAGCTGTTCACCCGCTGTTTGTTGCTTTAGAAGAAGAGCCGAGCTGGCGCAAAGTTTGGCACGGTTTTCAGCGTGAAGCTGATGAATTTGAGCAAGCCTTCAAAGAAATGGAGCGTGAGTTTCAGGACCGTAAATTCGATGATCCCGGGGTGATACTACATGTTTTTGGGCTTCGGCTATGGGGGGCTGACATGGGAGAGATTCATAAGTCAGAGTCGGAGATCGTCGCAGAGGGAAAGGCGTATGTGAACGAATTACGGCGCAACCGTCGGCTTAAGCGTTTTCGGCAGAATGGCTTCCATGGTGGGTCGCATGGTCTTGGCTTTCAATTTAGGGAAAAGGCGGCATTCAAGGAGCTTCAGAAGTATCTCTTTGATCAAGCCGAACTGGCCTATCAAGAAACCTGGCCAAAGCTCAGCGAGAGTCTACTTAATGATGTCGCTGGCGATGCAGATAAATTCTACAGTCGCATTTGCTGGTCCGGGGGAGCTGTCAATCCGGATTGTGCAGAAGAGCCGATCTTGTGCAAAGTGCCACCAGAAAAATTTGTCGATCATTTGATCGCGTGCGCGCCCACGGCGCAGCGAACTGTTCTCAGCGCCCTAGGGCGTCGCTACGAAACAGAGCGAAACGAATTGAAGCCAGAGGGCGAGTGGCTGATCGCATTTCACCGTGAACTTTCGAGTAGAATTCTTGCGCTACCGCGTATACGTCAGTACTCGCTGTCCAATGATGCTAATTACTTTCTCGGAGATGCTCTGATTCGAGCGCAAGCTGCGGTGAAACACCAGAGCAGCCTCTAACCTGCACGAGCAAAGCGATGAAACGTAGGGCGCCATTAGACGAGGCCGCTCTGCACTCGGACTCGGCGTAATGCGCCAAACCTCAAATTCCGGTGGTTGCTTCCATGCGGCGCATTACGGCCCGCACGAGTGCAGTGTGCGGACCTAATGCGCCCTACGTCCCTTATGGTTGGCATCGACTTCGGCGATGATTTGGTCGAGTTTGCCCTCGGCAACGTCGCGCGCGATGCGTTCGTCGAGCAGGCGCCCGTCGTACTCCTCGAACCAGAGGCGCAGCCGTTCGAGATCGGCAGAACTGTAGGTTGGGTAGAGCGCGGCCGGGCTGCTGATAGTCGAATGCGATGATGGTTCCGCGCGAAACCCAACACCTCACGCACGAGACACGGCGCTTCCAAATTGAATTCTTGGCGTTGGGTTTCGGCGGGATCGTGTTGCGCAATCTCGCAAGCGGCGTGCCGCCTCTACCCAACCTACGGCGCGGCGCTCTTGGCAACGCTCTGCCAGTCTCCATGCGGCGCATTACGGCCCGGCTCAGTGAAGATGCCGGGCCTAATGCGCCCTACGCACCTACCACTTTAACTCCACCATCGCCGCAACAGCCGTTGGTGTGCCGGGCGGGAAGAGGGCCGCAAGTTTGGCGGGCGATAGAGCGTTGCCGTTCATGGCTTCGTGACGGTGAATGCCGGAGGCGACAAACAGCGCGTCGCAGGCGAAGTTTTCCGCGCCCTTCAAGTCGGTGCGGATGGCATCTCCAATAACGAGGCATTTGGCGCGGGGCACGTTGGCGTCGCGAAGACCTTCGGCCTTGTGGTGGGCGGTCTCGTAGGCGCTTAAGTGGGGCTTCCCCGCCCAGAACACATGTCCGCCCATGTGCGCGTAGATGTCCGCGACAGCACCTGCGCAATAGTAAAGCTCCCCGCCGACATCGACCAGCAAATCCGGGTTGGCGCACACGAAGGGCAGCTTCAGCTCTAGAGCCTTGGTGAGCATCGGCCTGTAATCGTCCGGCTTTTCGGTGCGATCATCGGTCATGCCGGTGCAAATGATGGCGTCGGCGTCCTTGAGTTGCTCACTCTTGCCTTTGAGAGCTTTGAAGAGAGCTTGATCGCGATCCTGCGGGCCAATGCAGTAGAGCCGCTTGAAGCCGCGCTCTGCGACGTGGGTCAGCGCAATATCGCCGGACGAGACGATATCGTCCCAGGAGTCTGTTGGCACATTGCGGGACGAGAGCATGGCTTCGACGCGGTGCTTGGGAACAGGCGCATTGGAGACGAGGATGACTGTGCCGCCCTCACGGCGAAAGCGCATCAAGGCCGCGCAGGCGCCCTCGAATGCGGTCACGCCGTTGTGAACGACGCCCCAGACGTCGCAGAAGAGTACGTCGTAGCGCGTGAGCAGGTCGCCGGCCCGGTCGAGAATGGGCGGGGCGGAAGGGGCGGTTGAGGATTTTTTCAATTGATACCGGCTTAAGTTGACGTGGCGTCGCCTACCCTGCCCGGTTAGCATGCGCGGTCCTCGCAAATCCAGTGGTAGGTGAAAAGGCGTATAAATAAATATGTCAGCAATGCTGTCTTATCAGGATACTACCCGCTCGGTATGGCAGATATGCTTTTGATTGCAAAGGCGTCACGCCACATCCACTGCGTTCTGCGATTCGTGCGATGGCAGAATAAATTCGATTGGCTGAATTGCGCGAAACCTAACTCCCATTCTGGAGGTCAGTGACTAACATGGCGCCCACCGACGACGATAAGTCCAACGCTTCCGAGCAAGCGTCAGAGGATCGCGAGTGGCGCGAGGCCATCTCGTCTTTGATTGCTTTCGAAGGTACGGACAGGGCCGACGAAGTTCTAACCCTCGCGGTTGAGACGGCGCGGCGGCATGGCGCCAAACTGCCGTTCTCCGCGAACACGGCTTACATCAATACGATTGCGCCGCACGAAGAGCCGGCCCATCCCGGCAATCGCGACATGGAGCACCGTATCAAGTCGGCGATCCGCTGGAATGCGCTCGCCATGGTGCTGAAGGCGAACAAGACTTCGACCGAGCTTGGCGGGCATATCGCGAGTTTTCAATCAGCCGCGACGTTGTACGACACGGGCTTTACGCATTTCTGGAATGCGCCGCATGAAGGCCACGGCGGCGATCTCATTTTCATTCAGGGGCATTGCTCGCCGGGGATTTACGCGCGCTCGTTTCTTGAAGGGCGGCTCACCGAGGAGCAGCTTGTTGGTTTCCGGCAAGAGACGGAGGGCAAAGGCCTTTCCTCTTATCCTCATCCCTGGCTAATGCCGGAGTATTGGCAGTTTCCAACCGTTTCGATGGGCCTTGGCCCGCTGATGGCGATTTATCAGGCGCGGTTCTTGAAGTATCTGCATGATCGCGGATTAGCGGATACCTCGAAACGCAAGGTCTGGGTGTTCTGCGGCGACGGCGAAATGGACGAGCCGGAAAGCTTGGGCGCGATTGCACTTGCGGGGCGTGAAAAACTCGACAACCTGATTTTTGTTATCAACTGCAATTTGCAGCGCCTTGATGGGCCGGTGCGTGGCAATGGCAAGATCATTCAAGAACTCGAAGGCAATTTCCGCGGGTCCGGCTGGAACGTCATCAAGTGCATCTGGGGCTCGAACTGGGACGAGCTTTTGGCGCGCGACGGCACGGGGCGGCTGCGCCAATTGATGGAAGAATGCAACGACGGCCAATATCAGGACTTCAAGGCCAAGGACGGCGCCTACATCCGCAAACAATTCTTCGGAAAGTATCCGGAGACGGCGGCACTTGTTGCCGATTGGTCAGACGATCGCATCTGGTCGCTGACGCGTGGCGGGCACGATCCGCGCAAAGTCTATGCAGCTTACGCGGCGGCGGTGGCGAGCGAGCAACAGCCGAGCGTGATCCTGGCCAAGACCGTCAAGGGCTACGGCATGGGTGCGTCGGGCGAGGGCCAGATGATCGCGCATCAGGCTAAGAAAATGGGTAATGACAGCCTGAAGCGCTTCCGTGACCGCTTTCATTTGGAGTTGACTGACGAAGAATTGGAGACCCTGCCGTTCATCAAGTTCGATGAGGACAGTGCCGAATACAAGTACCTGATGGCGGCGCGCGAAACACTGGGCGGGTCGTTGCCGCAGCGCCGCCCGAAGACATCGTTCAAGTTAGAGGTTCCGCAGCTGTCATTCTTTGAGGCGCAACTTAAGGGCTCCGAAGGACGCGAGATTTCGACGACGATGGCGTTCGTGCAGATGCTGACCAAGATGATGCGCGACAAGAGCATCGGCCGCCATATCGTCCCCATCGTTCCCGATGAAAGCCGCACCTTCGGCATGGAAGGCATGTTCCGGACGTTCGGTATTTACAGCCAGGTGGGACAGCTCTACCGGCCGGAAGATGCCGAGCAGCTGATGTACTACAAGGAAGATAAGAACGGGCAGATCCTGGAAGAAGGCATCAACGAAGCAGGCGCCATGGCGTCCTGGATCGCGGCGGCGACGTCGTACTCGTCGTCGGACGTGCCGATGATCCCGTTCTTCATCTACTATTCGATGTTCGGGTTCCAGCGCATCGGCGATCTTTGCTGGGCGGCCGGCGATATGCGCTCAAGAGGCTTCCTGATCGGCGGTACCTCTGGCCGCACGACGCTGAATGGCGAAGGTTTGCAGCATCAGGATGGGCACAGCCACATCTTGTCGGCGACGGTCCCAAACTGTGTGTCCTACGATCCGGCATTCAGTTATGAGCTCGCCGTTATCGTGCAGCGCGGCCTGGAGCGCATGTATCGCGATCAGGAAGACGTCTATTATTATATCACGGTCTTGAACGAGAACTACGTGCACGCGCCGATGCCGGAAGGTGCGGAAGAGGGCATCGTCAAGGGTATGTATTTATTGAAGGCGGCGGACCCCAAAGCCAAGACCAAGGTGCAGCTGCTGGGCTCCGGCGCGATTTTGCGCGAAGTGATGGCAGGAGCGGAGTTATTAGAGAAAGATTTTGGCGTCTCGGCAGATATCTGGAGCGTGACGAGCTTTACCGAACTCAAACGCGAAGGCGAAGACGCCGCGCGCTGGAACATGCTGAACCCCGAGGAAAAGCCGCGCGTGCCGTATGTGACGGCGTGCCTCGCGTCGCGCGGGGAAGGACCGGTCATTGCCTCTACAGATTACATGAAGCTCTACGCCGATCAGATACGCCCCTACGTCACGTCAACCTATCGCGTGCTCGGCACCGACGGATTCGGGCGCTCCGACTACCGCAAGATGCTGCGCCACCACTTCGAAGTCGACCGGCATTTCGTTGCAGTCGCGGCGTTGAAGGCTCTGGCAGACGAAAACCGGGTGCCTTCTAAAAAGGCTGCCGAGGCCATGAAGAAATACGGTATCGATCCGAACAAACTCAATCCGGCCCGCGCTTAATTTCAAGCACTCGATTTCAGACGCTCCAAGGAAGCTCCCATGTCCCTCATCGAAGTCAAGGTTCCCGACATCGGCGACTACAAGAATGTGCCGATCATCGAAATTCATGTGAAGCCGGGCGACGTGATCAAGGCGGACGATCCGCTGATTACGCTCGAGAGCGACAAAGCGGCGATGGAAGTGCCAGCACCTCGCGGCGGTAAGGTCGAAAGTATTCAAGTCAAGGTCGGCGATAAGGTCAGCGCGGGATCGTTCATCTTGAAACTCGCGGACGGCAAAGCTTCGGCGGCGGAGCCCGCGACGGCTGTCGCAATCAAATCCGCAGCACCAACAGCGCCGGCCGCTCAAGCGGCACCCGCACTCAAGAGTGCGATAGGCGAAATGCCTGAACCGCACAAAATTCCGCGCGAGGTTCCAGCACCACCGGTACATGACTACGCGGGCGTGCACGCCAGCCCATCGGTGCGCCGTTTGGCGCGCGAACTTGATGTCGATCTGACGGCAATCAAAGGGTCGGGCGAAAAGGGGCGCATCACGAAGGATGATGTCAAACGGGCGCTGAGCGGCGGCGGGGCGTCTGGCGGTACGGGCATTCCAGAAATTCCGGTTCAGGATTTCTCCAAGTTCGGCGCCATCGAAATCAAGCCGATGTCGCGCATGAAGAAGCTCTCGGGGCCGCATCTGCATCGCGCGTGGCTGAATATCCCGCACGTCACACATACGGATGAAGCCGACATCACCGAAATCGACGCGTATCGCAAGACGCTCGACAACGCGGCAAAGGCAAAGAATTTTCGCGTGACGCTGCTCGTATTTTTGATGAAGGCCAGCGTCGTGGCCTTGAAGGAATTCCCGGAGTTCAATGCCTCGCTGTCGCCCGGCAAAGACAGCCTGATCTACAAGAAATATTACAACATCGGCGTGGCGGTTGACACGCCAGACGGGCTTGTTGTTCCCGTGATTAAGGACGTCGATCGCAAGGGCGTTCTGGAACTGTCGCAAGAGCTGTCGGTTGTTTCAGCCAAAATGCGCGACGGCAAAATCGCTCCAGCGGATATACAAGGCGGGACGTTCTCGATCTCGTCACTGGGCGGCATCGGCGGCACGAGCTTCACGCCGATTGTAAATGCTCCTGAGGTGGCCATCCTTGGTGTCGTGCGCTCGCAGATCAAGCCGAAGTGGGACGGGGCGACTTTTGAGCCGCGGCAGATGCTGCCATTGTGCCTCTCCTACGACCACCGGGTTATTGACGGGGCGCTCGCGGCGCGCTTCACCCGTAGGCTCGTGGACGTGTTGGAGGATGTGCGCCAGCTCGTGCTGTAAGATTTGACGCGGAAAGGGTTGTAAGATGAGCGCCGAAGTGACCTGCGACGTGGTTGTGTTGGGCGCAGGACCGGGGGGCTATTCCGCGGCGTTCCGGGCAGCCGATCTCGGGCTCAATACCGTTTTGGTCGAGCGCAGCCCGACGCTTGGCGGTGTTTGCCTCAACGTTGGATGCATCCCATCGAAAGCACTTTTGCATACGGCGGCGATCATTGACGAGGCGGCGGCGCTCGCCACGCACGGCATCAAATTCGGCAAGCCCGAGATCGATCTTGATGCACTTCGGGCCCACAAGAACAAAGTGGTTAGCAAGTTGACGACGGGCCTCGCCGGCATGGCCAAGATGCGCAAGGTCAACGTGATCAAAGGCACCGGGCAATTTGCGGACGCAAATACTCTTGCCGTCACGCTCAGCGATGGCAGCGTGCAAAATGTGAAATTTTCCAAGGCAATCATTGCGGCCGGTTCGGAAGCGGTAAACCTTCCGTTCATTCCAAGCGATCCGCGCATCGTCGACTCGACCGGCGCGCTGGAGTTGCGTCAGATCCCGAAAAAGATGCTTGTTATCGGCGGCGGCATCATCGGGCTTGAAATGGCAACCGTTTATTCGACACTTGGGACGCGGCTTGAAGTCGTGGAAATGCTCGACGGGCTGATGCCGGGCGCTGATCGCGATCTGGTCAAGGTTTGGGAAAAGAAGAACGCGCCCCGCTTCGACAAGGTCATGTTGAAGACCAAGACGGTTGGCGTTGAGGCGAAGTCGGACGGCATTCACGTACGCTTTGAAGGCGCGGCGGCACCTGCCGAGCCACAAGTTTACGATATGGTGCTGGTAGCGGTTGGACGCTCGCCCAATGGTAAGTTGATTGCGGCTGAGAAGGCTGGCGTTGCCGTCAGCGATCGCGGGTTTATCAACGTCGACAAACGCATGCGCACCAACGTCGAGCATATCTTCGCCATTGGCGACATTGTGGGGCAGCCGATGCTGGCGCATAAGGCAGTGCACGAGGGGCATGTTGCGGCGGAAGTAGCGGCTGGCAAGCACAGCGCCTTCGACGTCAAGCAGATCCCGTCCGTCGCCTACACCGACCCTGAAATTGCATGGGCCGGGAAGACAGAAGATCAATTGAAGGCAGAGGGCGTCAAGTTCCACCGCGCGGCCTTCCCGTGGCAAGCCTCGGGCCGCGCCATCGCCAACGGACGCGACGAGGGCTTCACCAAGCTGCTCGTGGACGCCGAGACGCATCAGATCATCGGCGGCGGCATTGTTGGCACGCATGCGGGCGATCTCATCGGCGAAATCTGCCTCGCAATCGAGATGGGCGCCGAGCCCGCCGACATTGCCCACACCATCCACCCGCATCCGACACTTGGTGAATCCATCGGCATGGCGGCGGAAGTATTCGAAGGCACATGCACGGATCTGCCACCGGTGAAGAAACAGGTGGCAGCGGAGTGAGACTTCAGTAGTTCACCGTCAGCTTGGCATCGACGCCGTGCTGTTCGCTGGCATCGCCAAAGCGGCCATCGTAGTTGAGCCGCAGATTGATGCGACTGCCGCTGAACCACTGCACACCGGCCGAGACGTCGGCGTAAACGTCATCGAAGCGCGTTTGGGTTGTGAACGGTGCGATGGTCTCAGGGGCTGCAGCAAAACGCGCTTGCGTTGTGAATGTGTCTTCACTCAGTAACGTAACGCCGAATTTGGCGTAGGGTCTGAAGGTCAGGCCTTCCGCCATGATTGTCGCGCCGATTTCGACGGCGGGGCCTGCGGAGAATATCGTTTCGCTCGCCGGAGCAACAAGAAGGTTGAGGGCACTCGCGCCGCTCTCGGTAAAGCCGTCGATGTTGATATAATTGAAGCCAATGTTCAGCATTGGTGTCACGTAGAAACCAGATACTCCAAACGTGCAGGCGAGGCGGGCGAGGCCAGTTGCAAAGCCGGTGTCCGTGCCACTTGAGGCGACTGTACTCAAGCCCGGAATGTTGATCGCTCGAACTGTGTCGAGATCACCTTGGCCGCCGCTGATCGAGCCAGAAAGCTTCCATGGTCCTTGGGTCCATTTAGCGACGCCGCCAACTTGCCACCAAGTGCCGTCAACGCGGGTCGAATGATCGATGAGGGTATTGCTTTCTTCGAGAGAAAACCCAAGACCGCCCCAAATGTCCGCAGTGAGCGCTGTTTGGAAGCCGCCGGAAATGCCGCTGGTGTCATCGGCGATTAGTGCCCGGCTGGTGCCTGCGGCTTGGCTGAACTGGCGATAGGTTGGTTTGGCCCAGACGCATGACGTTTCGCGCAGCTGTCCATATGTGCCGTCTGCCACCGGGCAACTGCGAAGGGCTGCCGCGAGCGCGTCGCCGAAGTGGATGGCGCTTGAGGCCGCTCCGCCTGCGGCGTTCGAATAGAGTTGGCCGGTGATCGCGGCGATGGTCGCTGCATCGGGCGCGTTTAGAAGTGCAAGGAGGGTGGGCTGAAGTCCTGCTCCGCCGCCAGCTGCGCCCCGGCCGAAATAGTCGAGAACGGAAGACTGATTGGGCGTTAGGCCTGGTACGTCAAAGTTCACGCGAACCGACAGCACGACATCATTGGCGTTCGGATAGAGCAAGGAATAGTCGATGAGTGCGGTATCGGAGACGGTGAGGCCGTTGTTGGTGACGCCGGCCCCCGCCGTGACAATCTTGAAATCCTCATTGAAGTTCGCCCCGCCGATGTTCATCAGGTTTGGGACGACCTTGCCGGCTAGTTGCGCGGTGCCATTGGCGATGATGCGATCCGACGCATCGCTTCTCATGTCGATGTCGATGGCGATTTGCCCGGTCGTACTTTGTAGGAAATTTCCGCCGCCGAGAGTGACGACGGCGGCAGCCCCAGGGCCCCCGGGTGAGAGAGTGCCGTGGTTGGTAAAGATGCCTCCGGCCCCCAGTTCTAGCCCGCTGGCGGGACTGAAGACGGCGCCAGGCGCGTTGGTAAAGGAGTTCGCGCCGGAAGGTGGTGCGTCGCTGCCGGTATAAAGGTAGACGTCTCCGATGATCGTTCCAAAGT
>JAYSVT010000133.1:0-5925 GCA_043718455.1 Hyphomicrobium sp. | reverse complement strand
ACCGGCAGAACCGGCGCTGCTTGACCCCTGATCGAGCTTGGCGAGCTCTACTGCGGCTTTGCGGGCCGCTGGCGAGCGCGGATGCGAGGCCAATAGATTCTGGAAAATCTGGCGCGCCAAATCAGGGCGGCGATCCCTCAATGCGTCGATGCCGTCCTGAAGCAGCTCTTCCGAAACTTCAAGCACCACGGGTTGACCCGCTTGAGCTTGCACCCAAAAAGCGGAGAACGGCGCACACAGAAGCACTGCGCCCGCTAAAAATGCCATTCGTATTCGAGGTGCACGCATTATTAAAACCAATAACGGACAAATCCCGCTTCGTCCGATACGGGAATTTATCCCGGTTTATTGGGGCTAAAGTATGCCGGGACCTCAATATCCATCCGGATGTGGCCACGGGTCCGGGTTAGGACTCCGGCACAGGGTTACGGCAATGACTACAACGCGAAACGGCGGGAAATGTCCCCCGCCGTATTAAGCTTGCCGTTCTCGATGAACAATTGAACCTTGCGATGGTGATTCTAGCGCTGGCTCACTTGTCCACCCGAATTGAGGACAGTCTGCGCGCGACGGTTCTGTGACCAGCACGAGATATCGTTGCACACGGCAACGGGGCGCTCTTTGCCATACGAGATGGTGCGAATGCGTTGAGCGTTGATTCCATTCTGCGACAGGTACGTGCGCACAGCCGTGGCCCGCTTCGCACCAAGGGCGATGTTATACTCACGCGTGCCACGCTCATCGGCGTGGCCTTCAATCGTGATCGTGAACTGCGGGTACTGCTGTAACCACTGTGCCTGTTTCGCCAGCGTCTGACCGGCTTCGGGTGTCAGATCCACACTGTCGCTGGAGAAATATACGAGGTCGCCCACGTTCTGTGTGAAGTCGCGCTGTGTGCCAGGCGTTGCTGCACCGAACTTACCGCCAGCGCCATTTAAAGCGGCTTCAGGAGATGATTCTTTATTGGCACAAGCGCCAGCGGTCAGTGCCAGAACCGTTACAACGGCCAGCCGGAGCGACACCTTTCGCGCGTAAAGACCAAGCATCGTAAACCCTCTCGTTGCGGCACGGCACGCCGCGATATCGCTTCACGGAGCCGGATCAAACCTAAGTACTGCGAACCTAAGTACTGCGAAGTTTATATCGCCGTCATCCGCCGAAAATGTGGCCAATTCAGTGGCCTGCGGCGGCATTAACACCGCCTGACTATATCAAACTCGTAGCCAGCAAACGGCTTATTCGCCCAATCCAAAGCCAGTAATCCCCTGCAATCTCACGGCCTTAAAGGGGGGCAAAAACGTCAGTGGACCCGGTAGCCCGCGCCCAACTGGCGGCGAGATTTGCGGTGTCTCCACACAGTAAGCGCACACAGCAAGCTGCGCACTTAAAGACACCTCAAAAGTAGCGAATTGGACCACCCCGTTTTACGACCTGAACTCAAACGAACCACCCACCCTGCGAGGTCAACGGACCCCCCAAAAACAATCAAGACCGAGATGGTGGCAACATAAGTTGCCAACAACTCGGTCTTGTTGATTCTGCTAACGCAGACAGAAGAAATCGCTTAGCGAGCAACTTCAACGGTCGAAACATCAGCGCCGAGCTTCATTGGCGTGTGTTCTGCTTCGCGGCGGCAAGCGCCGAGAGCAACAGCAGCAACGAGCGTGGCGATAAGGATAGCGCCCTTCATGATATTAGTCTCCTAGTTAGTGTCCCTGGCTTCTACGTAGTTTTAGTGAGCAACATGCAAGATGGCCGGAACGATTAGTCCCTTAACACCCTGCATGGTCATGTCTCCTCGTCCGATTCCGGCAGAAGCCGTACTCTGGGGTACCCTGGAGGGCGGTACAGGATCAAGAACAGACGCTCGTTTATCCCAGTTTTCCAAGCCGATAGATGCGAAAATACCACTGACGTGACCACGACACGGAAGCCCACTTATCCACAGCGGGCCGACTTCCTCAACCTGCTGAAACTGTTTAACATAGTCTTAAAGTTGTTCATCACAAAGAAGACTATGATGCGGCCTTAAAGGCGCACATTAATTCAGCAGCGGCGACCAGGCCGGGTCTGAGCCAAACGACGGCGTACCCACGACGCGCTCATTGTAGCCGGTTAAATCCACCGAATGGATTCGCGGACCGCCGCTCGCACCCTGTGATTCGCGGAAGAACATGAGCACCCTGCCGTTCGGCGCCCAGGTCGGTCCCTCGTTGTGGTAGCCCTCAGTCAGAATGCGCTCGCCCGTTCCGTCAGGGCGCATCACGCCGATCAAAAACCGGCCGCTGAGCTGCTTAGTGAACGCGATGTAGTCTCCGCGCGGCGACCAAACAGGCGTTGAATAGCGTCCCCCGTCACCACCCGAGAGCCGGCGCACGCCAGATCCGTCGGCATTCATGACATACATGCCCTGGAAGCCGTCGCGATCGCTTTCGAACACGATCTGGCGTCCATCAGGCGCGTAACAGGGGGCTGTATCAATCGCGTTGCCTTGATTGGTCAGGCGCCGCGACTGACGGGAGCGCAAATCCAATTCATAAATGCTGCTTGAGCCTTCAGGCGTGCCAAGACTCATGATCACGCGCTGCCCGTCGGGCGAAAAGCGCGGCGCAAACGTCATGCCTGGAAAATCGCCGACCAATTCGCGCTTCCCAGTCTCAAGGTTCATGATGAAAACCTTGGGCTGATCGCGCGTGTACGACATGTAGGCTATTTCCTGGTTCGTCGGCGAAAAGCGCGGCGTCAGAACCAGATCCTGGCCTTGACTGAGAAGACGCACATTGGCGCCGTCCTGATCCATGATGGCCAGCCGCTTAATACGTTTTTCCTTGGGGCCCGTCTCGTCGATGAACACGACGCGCGTATCGAAATAGCCCTTTTCGCCCGTCAAACGCTCATAAACTTGATCGGCGATCAGATGCCCAATGCGGCGCCAGTTCTGCCCGGCCGTTGAAAAGCGCTGGCCAGCAAGCTGCTTGCCGGATGCCACGTCCCACAAACGAAATTCGGCGCCGACTTTTCCGTCAGCCCCTTTTGCGATACGGCCGACAACGAGATTGTCGGCACGTACCGCCCGCCAATCCGGAAAGCGCGGCGCGGCGTTGACGTCCCGAATCTGCTCCAGGAACGACGCACGATCTAACGGTTGAAACAATCCCGAGCGCTCGAGATCTGCCTGCACCACATTGGCGATTTCGCCCGCGAGCTGCGGATCGTCGCCGAGGAAGAGTGGAATGGCAATCGGGATGGGCGCGATGCTGCCTTCGGTCTGACTGCCGCGAACGCCTCCTCCGGGTGCC
Organism: Hyphomicrobium sp.; assembly: GCA_043718455.1. Classification (GTDB taxonomy): domain Bacteria; phylum Pseudomonadota; class Alphaproteobacteria; order Rhizobiales; family Hyphomicrobiaceae; genus Hyphomicrobium_B. Next base: position 2,626 of record JAYSVT010000133.1, on the reverse strand, counting down.
GCGGCACCTTGGGACGTACTGGGAGGCGCGCCAGGCGCAGCTTGTGCCGGAGCGGGCGGCGGCTTCACGCCGAGTTGCTCGTTAAATCCGCCGGTGGCTGCCGGGCCCTTGTAGCTATCGTCGGCCTTGCCTTGCGCGAAGCTTGCGACAGGCAAGATTGCGAACAGGAAGCCGGTGAGCAGGAAACGTAGCGCGTTCTTTGAGGCACTCGGAGTTTGATGCATGCGTTCCAATTTCCCAGTCACTGCAGCGTCGTTCATCGTTAGGGGCCTACACCCACTATGAGCCAAAAGAAAGCAAAGGACCGTGGCCATTTAGCGAAACACCGTTTCTCGAAGGCCCCCGACTATCGAAGACCAAGTATTTTTGGCCAATCGAAATCCCAGGTGATCTTGTTCCATGCGCCGTACTTGTCGGGCGGCAGATCGAGTGGCGAGCAGTTTCGAACCGCATTGATTGACGCCTCTGCGGCAATGCGAAAGAGAGGCGTACTTTGCGGCTGAAGCACGACCGGCTCGCCGTCGAGCGAGCCGTCTGGGCGCACATGCCACTGCACTGTCACCACGGGCGTATCGATGCCACCGCCGCCACCCGGCATTTTTGAGCACCGCTGCAGCTGCGCCTTGATCTGACCTGCAATCAAATCCTGCTCGCGCGCGGACAACACTGTATCCGCACCAGTTTTGGTGCCAGCTTCTTTGCCTGTCTCCGTCGCCGTCTGACTTGTACCTGCCGCTTGCTGGCCTTTCTTGGTCGGATCCTTATCGAGCAGCGCTTTCTGCTGCGCGTCGTCGGGGGCCTTATCAATCAAGTTCGCGAGCTTGTTGGCGTCGAATTTCTTAGCCTCCTCAGCAGCCTTTTTCTTTGCGTCATCAGCCTTCTTCTTCTTCGCCTCGTCCGCGAGCTTCTTCTTCAAGGCCTCGTCGGCCTTCTTCTTGGCCTCGGCGTCGGCTTTTTGCTTGGCTTCTTCGTCGAGCTTCTTCTTGGCTTCCTCCTCGGCCTTTTTGCGATCTTCCTCGATCTTCTGCTCCAGCAATTTCTGCTCGTCAGGCGTTGGACCGGGAGCAGGCTCCGGCGGCGGAGGCGGCGTTTCAACCTTCGCTGGTTCAGGTGGAGGCGGTGGCGGCTCAACCTTCGGCGGCTCTTCTTTCGGAAGTTCTGGCGGCGGCGGCTCTACTTTAGCAACCTCCTGCGGCGACGGAGGTGGTGGTGGCGGCAGCGCGTTATCCGGCTTCTTCGTATCGTTCTTGCTGTCGTCGGGCTTGGGCTCGTCCTTGGCCTTGGTCTCGAGTTTCTTGGCGTCTTCGCTGCCCTGCTTCAAACGCAGGAATTCCGACGGCGTAATGATCTCAGCCGAGATCATCGGCGTTTCCTCGACAGGCAAATGCGGCACGGCGCGCATCGACCCGTAAGCCCAGATCAAAAGCGCCGCGTGACACGCAAACGAAAATATGAGCCCGAAAGGCACGTGCCCTCAGCCTCCCTTCTCGTCGTTTGCAACAAACGCCAGCTTGCGGAACCCGCCGCTTTGAATGCGGCCCATCACGCGCATGACGACGCCGTAGGAAACATTTTTGTCAGCACTCACGTAAATCACATCATCGAAACCGTTCTTAGCAATCGCCTTCAATTTTGCAGCCAACTCGTCCAGCGGCACGACCGTCTCGCCGATCAACGTGTCGCCATTACCCTTGACGATCACTTGCAGCGGCTCTTGCTTGGGCTGCGGTAGTTGCGTGCCTTTGGCTTCCGGCAACTCGATATCGACGCCGGTCTGCAGCATGGGTGCCGCCACCATGAAGATGATGAGCAGCACAAGCATAACGTCGACCATTGGCGTGACGTTGATCTCGCTCATGGGTGCATGACGGCGGCGCCTAGCCCTGCCGCGCCCGCCGCCACCTCCGCCTGATTTTAAACTCGCGCCCATAATCCTCTCCGATCAGTTCCGAACGTCGATCTGGCGCGAAACAATGGCCGCGAACTCGTCGGCAAACGCATAGAGCCGCTGCGAAATGGCGGACGAATCCGCTGAAAACTTATTGTAGAAGATGACCGCCGGGATTGCCGCCATAAGCCCGAGTGCCGTGGCAAAAAGTGCTTCGGCAATGCCCGGCGCAACAACTGCAAGGTTTGTATTCTTGGACACCGCGATCGACTGGAAGCTCGTCATAATGCCCCACACGGTGCCAAACAGCCCGACGAACGGCGCTGTAGACCCGACGGTTGCGAGAAACAAAAGCCTTCGATCCAACCGCTCCATTTCGCGGCTGATGGTAACGTCCATTACTTTTTCAACGCGCAACTGAATACCGCCGAGCGCGCGAATGTTGCCTTCGACCGAGCGTTTCCACTCGCGCATGGCAGCCACGAACAGCGCCGAAATCGTAATCGTGCGCCCGCGCGACAATCCGGCATAGAGTTCATCCAAAGATTGCCCGGACCAGAACATGGCTTCAAACTTGTCGCTCTCGATCCGCGCCCGGCGGAACGCGAAAAGTTTCTCGACGATAATGGCCCACGACCAGATCGAAGCGAGCAGCAAGCCGATCATCACCATCTTGACGACGATGTGGGCTTGAGAAAACAGTTCGAAAAACGAGAAGCCGCCGGCGGTCACGGGAGC
>JAYSVT010000132.1:0-5931 GCA_043718455.1 Hyphomicrobium sp. | reverse complement strand
GCGGCAACCCTCACGCGCGACTGCGCTTCCCGCCAGCCGTGCAGCAGACGCGCTGGACCAACGACGCCATCCCGGAAATAATCGATGAGAAGGTCGGGTTAGGGCTGTATATGGCCGAACGCATTCGACCATCGTGGCCTTTTAAAACGGCACGAGTTCTGTTGTGGAACATCGCGCGAGCTAACGGAGACGAGAGTTCCGGTACCAAATCGCTTTCTATGTCCTGAGCTAGTAAAACACCGGCAGCCGCGAGCCGAAGTGCGTGCTCGTACTCGCCTCTGGCGAGCGCCTCCTCCGCGGGCTTGACAAAAGCACGACCGATGGTGCGCCGCTGTTTGCGGTCATCGTCATCCAGTTTTGCGCGGCTCTTGTCGCGTAGTTCCAACAACGCGGCAAACGGTTCCGGAGCGTCCTTCGGCTTGTTCTCGAGACATTCACCGATCGCCCGCGTGTCTGCTCGTGCGAGCAGAAGCTCATCCGGCCGCCCGCGCGCATCCCAGCGGACGGCGAGTTCAGTCAGTCTTCGGTTTTCTCGGTACCATCGGACGTCTTTGTCGAGCGCATTGCGCAATTGACAAAGTGCTGTTGCGAAGGCTTCACCATCATTTTCTTTAAAATCTATTTTTGCGTTTAATGCCGACAATCTCGGCGGAGCTCTATTGAAATCGATTGCATGCAGTAGAACGGGGATGGTGCGTTTGCCAATCCCACGGGCATAAGCGATCTCTTCGTCGCAGACTTTGCTGGCTGCGCTATTGGGTGAAATGACGAATACCATCACATCGGCAGCCGCAATCATTTGCTGCAGACGCTGCCACCATTCGTCTTCGGCCGAAATTCCAGAATCAATGTTGTCTGGATCGTGCGTGGCTTGATCGTAGTCAGGTTCATAGCCCTGCGCGAGAAGCTCGTCGGCGAGCCGCCTTACAAATGCGATGTCTTTGCGTGAGTATGAGATGAACACCTTGAGCGCTTTTTGAGGCTGCTCGATGCCGTTACGCACTTCAGTCGACACTTAAGCCCCCACCCGCTGAAGTTCGTCCCAATGTGTCTCGTCAAGAGGTCGTCCGTCTACGGCTGCATAGGCTGTTTGGTCATTTGCATGCTCGAATTCTATGAAGTGTTGCCGGTTCAGCACTAACGCATCAGAGTAGGGATCGGCAGGGGCAATAATTCAGCGCCAAACGTTTCCGGGGCAGACCATGAAGCCGCGATTATTGAACAACGCGTGGATTTTCGTGTCCCATTCGAATAGGGACATCGTCAAAGTCCGGCGCATTCGAAACCGGCTCGAGCGACTGGGTGCTCAGCCACTCCTAATTTCTGTTGAAGAGTTCGCTTGCAAAGCCGTTGACCAAGAGTTTGATGGCTGATGCGCTCGGCTGGCTAGAGTTGACCAAACCACTCCCGCGCCAACGCTCTTCTTGCTGTCAAGCGTGGTGCTGATAAGTTCGTCGATGATTGCCCCATTTTCGTTTGCGAGCCTTCATGTCCAATCCCAAGCAGCCCTGCATTTTCCTCTCGTACTGCCGCACAGACCTTGATGCTGCGCTGGAGTTGCGGCAACGCATAGAGGCCGAACTCGGCGAGGGCACCGTCTGGCACGACGTGCGCGACCTAGGCGGCGAACACTGGTGGTCCGAGATTGACGACGCCATCCGCGGAAAGGCAGCCGTCGAGCATGTCGTGTTGCTCGCCTCAGCAGATGCGCTGGCACGCCCAGTTGTGCGGCGCGAATGGCTCCTGGCCTGGCGCGAGGGCAAGGCGCTGACCAACGTCTTCTGGTCGGCGCGACCGGGCTTTGCGCCGCCGCCGCTTGGCGAGCAGCAGGACTTCGTGCGGACCAAGAGCATGCTCGACCTGTCGCTGCCCGATCGTTGGTCTCAACTGATCATGCAACTAAAGGGACCCGGCCAGAGCGCGCGCCGCCCCTTCATGGCGCCCGCCATGCCCGAGGGGTTCGTGGCGCGGCCCGAGGAATTCGCCAAACTCAAGACGGCGCTGCTCGATGCCGTTTCGGTTCGGCCGGACAGCAACAACAGCGGCAACGCCGTTGCCATCACCGCCGCGTTGCGCGGGGCAGGCGGTTTCGGCAAGACCGTTATGGCGCAAGCACTCGCACACAGCGACGAGGTCTACGAACAGTTTCATGATGGCGTCCTGTGGGTGACGCTGGGCGAGCGGCCAAGCCTGATCGAGAAGCTGGCCGATCTCCTCAATACGCTCACTGGCGAGCCGCAAGGTTTTACGGAGGTCAGCGCGGCGGCGAACAAACTGCGGGAGGTTTTGGCCGAGCGAAAGTGCCTGCTCGTCATCGACGATGTTTGGAGTGAGAGCCACCTGCGCCCGTTCATCGATGGCGCGCCGCTGACTGCACGGCTGGTGACGACGCGGCGCGACGACATTCTGCCCAAGGGCGCTGTACGCGTGGCCGTCGATGCCATGAAAGCAACCGAGGCGGTCGAACTGCTGTCGCAAGGGCTCGGCGACATTGGGGCGGTGGAGCAGTCAGCACTAAGAACGCTCGCGACCAAACGCCTCAACGAGTGGCCGGTCATCATCCGGTTGGTCAACGGATTTTTGCGAAAGGAGGTGGAGCGCGGCGCTACACCACGTGAAGCGATCCAGCAGGCCAATGACCGTCTCGACCGCAAGAAGCTGACGGTGTTTGACCGCACGGACGAAAAGGCGCGCGAGGCGGCGGTCGAGAGCACCATCCGCGCCAGCGTTGACTATCTAGTCGAGGAGATCGGCAAGGGCCAGGACGCAAAGGTTTACAACGGCCAGCGATATGACGAACTGGCGGTGTTTCCCGAGGATATCGAAGTGCCGATCGCGACCATCGCGCGGCTGTGGGGTGGTATTGCCCAAGTCGATGAGATCGATGCGCGTGACTTGCTGAAGCACCTCTACAGCCTAGCACTTTTGCAGGCGCTCGACCTGAAACGCGGCACCGTGCGCCTGCACGACGTGATGCGGAAGTATTTGTACACGAAGCAGCAAGCCGCTAACGCCCTGCAGGGTCTACATCACCAATTCGTCATGGCCTACGACGCCGAAAGCGGCGAACACGTCTCTGACATGGGCGAGGAGGAGCGACGGTACTTCTACTCTTGGTTCCCGACGCACCTTCGCGAGGCTGGCGAGCGCGTGGCACTTGACGAGTTGCTGCTCGATCCGCGCTGGATGCAACGCAAATTTGACGCGTTGGGGGCACCGGATGCACTTGTTGGAGACTACGAAAGGTTGGTCCTAGATCGGCAGTCGCTGCACGGCCTGATTGGCCGAACACTTCGGCTGAGCAGCGGAATTCTCGGACGCGACAAACGCCAGCTCCTCACACAACTTCTCGGACGGCTGCTAGATTGCAATGACCCTGCTGCATCCCCTTTCTTGGCCGTCATTAGACGGCAAATGTTGACGCCCACCTTAATGACAATCTGCCCAAGCCTAACACCACCCAGTGCCGAAACGATCAGGCTGGAGCACGGTGGTTGCATGTGTTCGTTGCCAGACGGTCGCTTGGCATCCATGGGCGGCAACGAAATTGTGATCTGGGATGCTGTCTCGGGAGCTGAAGCAGCCAGAATCAAGACCGCCGGGACATGCCTCGTTGCACTCCCTGACGGTCGTCTTGCCACAGGTGGACGCGATTCGGTGTCTCTCTGGGATACAACCTCCGGCGTAGAGGCCTTTGCTCTTTATGCGGACGGCGACGTAACTTCAATTTGCGCAATGTCGGGGCACCGGCTTGCCGCAGGTTGCGACAAGTCCATTTATGTATGGGATCTGACGGCCAGAGCAAAAATTCATGATCTTTGGGTTGGCGCGAGAATAGATAGCTTACTCGAAATGCCAGATGGCCGTTTGGTGTCTGGCAGTCATGACTACACAATTCGGTTATGGGACCTAGACAACAACGAAGAGGTCAAAAGGATTGATGCTGGGTCGGGTCTCGAGAGCCTTGTTATCTTGCCGGACGGCCGATTGGCTTCTGGCAACAAACACGTCATTCAAAGACGCCCAACGATGCGGAGCGATCATAAGAGAGAAAGAAGTGATCACGATTCGATTCGAATATGGGACCTTGAATCGGGAACGGAGACGAGCCGCTTGAAAGGCCATGATTCTGGAACTGGCGCCCTAGCCGTGCTGCCCGATAATCGCCTTGCTTCGGGTGGGCAAGACAACACGATTCGGCTGTGGAACCTCAGCACATATGAGAAGTTTGGAGAACTCGACGGTCACTCCGGTGGCATTACGGCTCTATGCAGCCTGTCCAACGGACGTCTCGCCTCCACTGGCTACGATAGCACGATTCGGATTTGGGAACTTCCGAAGGACGCTAGGCGCAATTTCGGTGGCCACACTCGCGCCGTCACTGACTTATGTCAATTGCCGGACGGCCGCCTCGCGTCGGCTTCTCATGATGGCACCATCCGGTTATGGGACATCTCTAGCTGCACTGAGGTTGGTCGACTTGAAGGGCATAAGAGTTGGGTCAATGGCCTGTGCATGGCGGATGGTCGACTCGTCTCGGGCAGTTCTGACGTGACTATCCGGATTTGGGATTTGAGAAGCAATTCTCAAATAGGTGACCTTGACGTCGGCATAGGTTCGATTTCTCATCTTTGCCAACTGCCTGATAATCGGCTCGCGGTCACTTTCGAAACTTGGAGGTGACGACATTACAGTTTGGAACTTGGTCACCCGCGCTCGCACAGCAGAACTCAAGGGTCACACTTCATTTGTTCATGCACTTTGCATGCTCGTCGATGGACGTCTGGCTTCTGGCGGCAGCGACAATAACATCAGGCTCTGGGATCTTGCGACTGATAGCGAGGTCGCCTGCTTTGTGGGGCACGACGACGCAGTAACAGCCTTATGCCAATTGCCCGATGGTCGCCTTGCGTCTGGCTCCGGGCACCACTTGGGTGCCGGCGATGACTACACAGTTCGACTTTGGAACGTGGCGACCGGCGCAGAAACCGCGCGTCTTAAGGGCCATTTGGGTCCAATCACGACCCTATGTGTCCTGCCACATAACCAAATAGCATCTGGTTCTGAAGACAACACGATCCGCATATGGGACGTCGTGACCGCCCACGAAATCACGCGCCTCGAAGTTGACGCTGCTGTCAACTGCCTCGTCGCGCCACCCGACGGTCATCTCGTTGCCGGTGACGCACTCGGCCGCCTGCACTGGTTGGAGATCGTCGAGTGGGGCTGAGTTGCTAACTTTTGAGCACATCCCCTTAATGCCAGCGCATCAGCGGCCGATGCGGCGGGTTGACCAACATATCCGACGGCCAAAGCAACCGTCATTCGCAGCCAGAGCAGACAGTCGCGTCACACAGCGCCCATTTGCGGCTGAATTGCAACAACAGCGCCGAATTAATTCATATTCGAATTCCCAATCGGCGCTATTCCAAATTTTCCAATTGGCAATTCCGGCAAATACTAATACGCATTGTATTGCACGTTAATATCCTGCAACCTGGAGATATCAAAATGCTACTCGAAACTCAAATCCCAAACGACGGGCTTTTAAGTCCCGCCGCACCACCGCCGCTGGAACGTCTGATTGGCCGCAAAGAGGTGCTGATCCTGATCGGCATCTCGAACGCCACGCTGTGGCGCTGGATCAAGGCCGGGCGGTTTCCGGCACCAATGAAAATCGGCAAGAAGAAGGTGGCGTGGCGGTCGTCGGTTCTGGCGTATTGGATTGCACAACGCTCGACGTGACCGGAGTTTGTGTCAAGTCTCGCTCACATTTGTTGTAGCGTGCTCTGTTTCCACTCTTCCCCGTCCGGCCAGTGCCCTGGGCCGGATGCCTACGGTATTCACACAATTCGATAGCACACTTTCGCTTCGCGTGATTCAAGAGCTGCCAGTGCGCGTGATTCGCGGAGGCAGCGATGGCTCGTTCCA
>JAYSVT010000131.1:0-5961 GCA_043718455.1 Hyphomicrobium sp. | reverse complement strand
TTTTTCCAAACTGACTTAAGCCGGTATTAACCTAGACTTTCTAGTGTCCTACGGTCTGTTGTGTGGCGTTTCAGTGATCTGTCAATCATGAGAGCGCCAGTATTATGGGCCGCCAGCGTGTAGCTTGGTTTTCTATCGGTTTTGCAGCGGCGTGCGCTTTGAGTGCATTTGCCGGCGTTTCCGTTGCGCAGGCGCAGACCGAAAGCTCGCGCGGAACTGATCCCTCGGGTCCATCGGCCACAAGCCGTACCCGCCCAACAGCACAAGACATCGACGATAACGACGCAGCGCCCGGCATCCCGCCGCCCATTCCTCAAGACGATCCCAGCGAAGTGCAGGAAGAGCAAGATGGGCATGACCCGGCTCCGCGCGCTGGACAGCGCCCCGTGGTCCAGGATGGCGATCCCAATTATAACGCCGAACCACCTGTGGTTCACGACGGCATCGTCGACGTTGGAGAGCCTTTGGCGCCCGAAGATGGCACCGACCCTTCTGTGGTCGATACGCGCCCGCAGGAAGATGTGGACGCGTTCGAAAATCCGCCGGCCGGCCACGATCCGCTTTTGTTCAACCAAGTGGAAGACCTAGACCCGATTATCGACAATCGCAGCGTTCGCCGCCTTGCGAGCCTCGATCCCTATGATCCGGTTGGCATCAAGGTCGGCAGCTTCGTGTTGTTTCCCGAGACCGAGTTTGGCGCCTCGTGGTACTCAAACGTATTCCGCGCGCCCTCAGCAAGCGCGGATTGGGCGTTTGACGTTGCGCCCTCAGCGCGGCTAGCTTCGAATTGGACGCGCCACGCTTTGGAAATCCGCTCGACAGGGGATTTAAGCTTCTACAACGAGTTCGACTCTGAGAACGACAAGGGTTACCTGCTCGAAACCCGAGGCCGCCTTGACATCACCCGGCGCACCAACGTTCAGGGGCTATTGAGCCACGAACGCACGCAGGAAAGCCGTTCGGCACTTGACGCAAGCTCGGCCGGAAGCCGCGCCAACCAATCGACAGATCGCGCCGAAGTCGCGCTGAATCACCGCTTCAACCGGTTGTCTGTCCAGCTGCGCGGAAGTGTTGGAGACTTCGCTTTTGGCGACGTCGAAAATCTCGGGGTCACGTCGTCGAATTCCGATCGCGATTATACGGAATACAAAGAGACCGTGCGCGCATCCTGGGAATTCAAGCCGACGTTCTCTGCGTTTACTGAAATCGAGGTCAATCAACGCAACTACGATAACGTGGCGCGCTCAGATTTGATCAATCGATCATCCAACGGCGAGCGCTACAGAAGCGGTATTTCGTTCGGCAATACGGGCCAAATCCTGCGTGGCGAAATCGGTCTTGGCTACGGTATCCAAAGGCCGGACGATAGCCGGCTCAGAGATATCGATGGGCTCATTATCGATGCCAACGCCACGTGGCGCATGACCGAATTGACGTCGCTGCTGTTCACAGCCCGCTCGGATATTTCCGAGACGACCACGACAAATGTCGGCGGTTCCAAGTTCCAATCCTTCGGCATCGAGGCACGCCACGCTGTACGCCGCAACATCATAGCGTCTGCCGGCATCACCTACGCGACGCAGGATTCCCAGGACGGGCTCATAGACGAAAGCGAAGTGCGCTCCACGCTCGGCTTGGAGTATTTTCTCAATCGCGAAGTCGCGCTGCTCGGGCGCTATGCCCATACAAACTTCGATGCTGTCGGCGCGGCGAGTGACTACACGTCGGATGAAGTGCGCTTTGGGATGCGCATCCGCCGCTAGTACAATTATTTCATCAGCTTCTTCAGTTCAGCCTTCAGTGAAGGCGCAAGATCGTCGCGCGCCATGGCGTAGGCGATGTTCGCCGTCAAAAATCCGATCTTGGAACCGCAATCGTAAATCTTGCCGTCGAAGCGAACCGCGTGGAAAGGCTGCTTCAAGTCCTCCATAAGATGGATCATGGCATCCGTCAGCTGGATTTCGCCGCCAGCGCCGCGTTCCTGCTCGGCCAGAAGCGCGAAGATCTCTGGCTGCAGTATGTAGCGCCCGGTGATGTGCAGGTTCGAAGGCGCCGTCCCGCGCGCCGGCTTCTCCACCATTTTGGTGATGGGCGATACTTTGGCCTTTGGATCCTCGACGCCAACGATGCCGTATTGGTGCGTTTGGTCATTTGGCACTGGGGCAACCGCAATCAGATTTCCCGGGTTGTTGTTATAGGCCGCGATCATGTCGCCGAGACAAGGATGATCCGAGTGATGCAGCATGTCGGGGAGCAACAGCGCGAAGGGTTCATTGCCAACCAGTTCGCGCGCGCACCACACTGCGTGGCCAAGCCCAAGCGGCGCCTGCTGACGCGTGAAGCTCGTTTGCCCGGCGCCCGGCAGGTCGCGGGTTAAGAGATCAAGTTCGTTTTTCTTGCCGCGCTCAGTGAGGTTGCGCTCGAGTTCGAAAGAACTGTCGAAGTGATCCTCGATCACGCCCTTGTTACGGCCGGTGACGAAGATGAAATGCTCTATTCCCGCCTCGCGGGCTTCGTCCACGACGTGCTGGATAACCGGCCGGTCGACGACGGTCAGCATTTCCTTGGGCACGGCCTTGGTGGCCGGTAAAAAGCGCGTTCCCAGACCTGCGACGGGGAAAACCGCCTTGCGGATTGGTTTTTTGACCTGAGTCATGCCAATTTCTCTCCTTGATCGCAATCTGGCGTCAACACTCGTCTGCTACCTGAGTTGGTGCATATTTTGAATAGGCAAGCGGTATAACTGATAGATGCCCGTTAATGGACCCGTTCTGCCGTTTCAATGCGTCGACTGCATGTTTCGGTCCGGGACCGGGCCTGCGTCCGCATAGGGATTAGATGTCTATAGAACAAGAGAGTAGGTTAAGCGAATGAGCGTCTTGGTGACAGGTGGTGCGGGCTATATCGGCAGCCACATGGTTCTTGAACTGGTCGATGCGGGCGAGGACGTCGTTGTCATCGATAACCTCACGACTGGGTTCCATTGGGCGGTATCGCCTGCCGCAACACTGGTGGTTGGCGACATTGGCGACGCGGACCTCGTCAAATCAGTCGTCCACATGCATAAAGTGGATGCGATCATTCACTTCGCCGGCTCCATCGTCGTGCCTGAGTCGGTTGCCGATCCGCTTGGCTACTATCTCAATAACACGATCAAGTCGCGTGCCCTCATTGCTGCCGCGATTGAAACCGGCGTCAAACAGTTCATCTTCTCGTCAACTGCCGCCGTCTACGGCAACCCAAAAGAGAACCCGGTCAGCGAGGCGGCATTGCCCGCACCCATGTCGCCATATGGGTCTTCGAAACTCATGACCGAAATTATGCTGCAGGATGCCTCCCGCGCGCATGATTTCCGGGCCGTGGCACTGCGCTATTTCAATGTTGCAGGCGCCGATCCGCAAGGGCGCACGGGGCAATCGACGCCGCGCGCCACCCACCTCATCAAGGTAGCGTGCGAGACGGCGCTGGGAAAACGTGCCGGTATGGAAGTCTTTGGCACGGACTACCCGACGCACGACGGCACATGCGTCCGCGACTATATCCACGTGACCGATTTGGCGCGTGCGCACTTGTCGGCACTCGCATATCTGCGTAATGGCGGCGCCACCGACATCTTCAATTGCGGTTACTCCAAGGGCTTCTCAGTCCTTGAAGTGATCTCGGCAGTGAAGCGCGCGTCCGGTGTTGACTTCGACGTCACGCTGTCGCCGCGCCGCCCGGGAGACCCCGCCGCAATCGTTGCCGCCAGCACCAAAATTCGCGAGACTCTTGGCTGGAAACCGGCTCATGACGACCTGGATCAGATTGTCGCCCGGGCGCTGGCCTGGGAAAATACGTTACAGCACCGCTTTAAGGCGGCGTCGTAGGCTCTAGAGGTCCTAAAAAAGCCGGGAATCGCAGGTTTTTCAGATGCAGACGCACCCTGCGTCATGGCCTAAAACCATCTGCGGAGGCGTAATTGCCGAATTTCTTTGTTGCGCGCTTTTGCGCGGTTCTTGTGGCGCTATTTGCGGCTCTGACCAGCGGCGCACACGCGGGCGATTTCGCGGGGTTTCTGAAATCGCTTTGGCCTGAAGCAAAGGCTGCTGGCGTCAGCCGCGCCACGTTCGACCGTGCTTTTGCCGGTGTCGCACCGGACTACAACTTGCCCGACCTTGAACTTGCCGGAAAACCGAAAGTCGATAATTCGGGGCAAGCTGAATTCACCAAGACCGCGGCCGACTATATTTCGAAACCCTACATGGAGAAGCTGGCTGGCCAAGGGCGAACCTTTTTCAGCCAGCATCGTGAAGCGCTAAAGCGCATCGAACAGAAAACCGGTGTCGATCCGTACATCATGGTTGCTATCTGGGGACGTGAAACGTCTTACGGTTCCTACAAGCTGCCGCATGACGCGGTGCGCGTTCTGGCCACGCTTGGCTTTGCCGGGCGCCGCAAAGAGCTCTTTCGCGCCGAGCTGATCGCGGCCCTCAAGATGCTCGAAAGCGGCGTTCCGCGATCTGACATGAAATCGTCGTGGGCGGGCGCCGTTGGGCTCACGCAGTTTATGCCAACCGAATACTTCAAGCACGCCGCCGATGGCGATGGCGACGGCAAAGCCGATATCTGGCGCTCCGTACCCGACGCGCTCGCGTCTGCCGCGCGCCAGCTCGAAGGCAAAGGCTGGCAGCGCGGAGAGGGTTGGGGCTATGAAGTTCGGCTCGGCAAAGGTGCCAACTGCTCGCTTGAAGGCCCGCCAGATGCGCGGCCCATTTCCGAGTGGGTGAAGCTCGGCTTCACACGCGCAAACGGCAAAGCCTTTTCAGACGTTGAACTTGCGCAGACCGGATATCTGATGATGCCGGCTGGAACCTATGGGCCCGCTTTCCTGGCGCCCGAGAACTTCAAGGTCATTCGCCTCTACAACACGTCAGATCTATATGCGCTGTTCGTTGGGCATTTGTCCGACCGCATCCGGGGCGGGGGAGATTTCGCGGCGCCGTGGGCCAATTTCCAGCAGCCGCGCAGCGCAACGGTGCATGACCTGCAGGCGAGATTGAAGGCGCTTGGCTATCCGATGGACAAAACGGACGGCAAGATAGGCTCCAATACGCGAAAACAGATTGGGCTTTATCAAAAAGCCAATGGCCTGAAGATCGATTGCTGGCCGTCGGATTCGGTTTTGGCCCACGCCAACTCCAACGCGCAGAACTAGCGCCGTTTGCCGTTGGACCGTGGGCGCGCCGCTTTGTATGATGAATTTGCCTGATTTGCCCCAAGGACGTCTTAAATGGCGTCTGGAAGTACGAGCCAATGATGAACTCGACGCCAATGCTGCGCAGAATTGTTCTCGTGTTCGCGATGTTCTCGGCCGCGATTGTTAGCGCGCACGCGGCCGAGGAAGATGGCGGCGGCAGTTTCCTCACGCCTTTCCCCGAGGGCGAGATTTATTCTGTAACCGTTGTCGGCGATACGTTTGCCGAAGGGCTGCTGGCGGGCCTCGTGAATGGCTTTGGCTCTGATTCGCGTCTCAATATTCAAAAGAGCGTGCGCAACGTCGATGGCGTGATGAGCGGCGAATTCGAAGTCAAGATGCGCGAGTTGGACGAGGGCTTGGCGCTCGACAAAGCGAACGTCGTCATTGTCATGGTTGGCGAAAATGATCGCGTTTCCCTTAAAAGTTCGGCGGGCCGCAAAGTGGCGATCATGAGCCCCGAATGGCGCGCGGAGTATTCCCGCCGGCTCGATCGCATGATGAAGGCCGTGAAGGTGAAGAACGCAGGCGTATATTGGGTTGGATTGCCGATTTTGGCGCGCAACGACGCTGCCTCACAAGCCCAAGGCATGAACGAGGTGATCCGTGAGCGGGCAAATCTCAACGGCTTCCGCTTTGTCGATGTCTATTCGGGATTTGCCGACGAAGCGGGGCTCTATTCGGCATACGGCCCCGATCTAACCGGCAAAGTGCGCGTTTTGCGCGGC
>JAYSVT010000014.1:0-8561 GCA_043718455.1 Hyphomicrobium sp. | reverse complement strand
TGCGCAAATCATCGACGGCACCGAGATAGTGACGGCGCACGCGGCCCTGGCGATCAAAAATCATAAGCGCGGGCGTGCCCTGTAATTGATACGCGAGCATCGTCGCGGGCATACCAGCGCCGAGCGGCTTGTCGTAAGCGACGGGCATATCGATACCGCTATGATCGAGGAATTTCTCGAGTTCCTCGATCGACTGCTTTTCAGGCGTCTCGAAAGCGGTGTGCAGGCCGATGACGGCGACTTCTTTGTCATCGAACACGCGGCGCAATCTCATCGCTTGCGGAAGCCCAGCTTTCAGCGACCCCTGACACAGCATCTGGAACACGACGACGACAACGACTTTGCCGCGATAGTGCTTCAGCGAAAGCTTTTGATCGGAGTTGAGCCATCGCGACGCTGTAATCTCGGGCGGGCTTTCGGGATTGAACATGAGCGGTCCTTTGCGGTGTCTTGCGGCATGGTGTTTGGCAGCTTTATATCACGTTCATCGACGGGGTCAGACCCCGCACAAGATCGCACCGAAAAGTTTTCAATCTTTCATGGGCGGGGTCTGACCCCATTCGCTCCTGAGCGTCAGTTGCAGGCCTTGTCCTGTTTGGCGGCTTCCCGGACGGCATCGGCGTTGGCCTGGAATTCGGGCGTACAAGGGAAACGCTCCCTGGCAGTGCAGGCGGAGAGGTCTCCCGTTGACAGAATCTCAAAATAAAGCGGGCACCCGCGCATGGCGTTGAAGGCTTCGACGCAGGCCACGGCCCGGGGACGCCGGTATTGAAAACGGGTCATGGACTTGAGGCCAGGATCGCGGGCTTCGCCTATGAGATACGTGGCGCGGCCTTCGACAAGTGCGGCGCGCACGGCGTCCTGTGCGGCGACGGCCGTATCCGAGTTCAGGATGAAGCGCGAGGCCGGTTCGCGAAATCCCATGACGCTGATCGGGCCCGGCGCACACCCGGCGATTGCGCGCTCAATCTGGCGCGTTGGCCAGATTTTGTCGACTGACGGCAGCACCGCGCCATTCATCGTGACCGTCACCAGCGCAACAGCAGCAATCCCTGTTATCGCCCACGCTTGCAACCGTCCGGCAAGCCCTTCGCGCGCACTCACGTAGAACAGCACGGTAATGACCGCCGCGAACGGCAATATCCAAAGCGAAGGCGTTTGCTGCATGAGTATGTAAGGTGCTGCAATAAGAGGAAGTGCAAAGGGAGCCGCCAGCAGCGGCTTTGGGATGGCGTGAAACTTCGGCAACGGCAGCTTGCCCTCAGAGGCCTTCATCAGCAGCGCAACCGCCATGGCAATCGCCGGAAACATCACCTGCACCGTGTAAGTGCCGGGCTTCGAGGAAATGAGTTCGAGATAAATGATGTAGCCGGCAATCCACGCAAACAAAAACTTCGGCAAACGTGACTGCCGCTCATCCCAGAGCCGCTTCAAGGCTGGTGCAAGCAGCGCAGTGCCGGGCAGAAATCCAAGTATGGCGGCGAGAATAAACGTGCCGGGAAAGGCGCGCAGCTTCATGTCTTGCGCGCCGCCCAGCGCCGCAAAGAACTCTTTCCATCCCATACCGGAGAACGGAATGCCGTCTTGCAGGGTGCGCACATAGAGCCAAGGCGCCGCGAGCAACAGCGCAAGCAGGATACCGGGAAAGAGGTGCAGGCGCCGCAGCCAAGAGAGATCGCGATCCATCATGAAGAGTGCGATCAGCGTCGTCGTCACCAGGATAGGCGTATGCAGCGCGTTGACGAGCATGCCGAAGCCGACAGCGACCCAAAACAGCTGTGAGAGTTTGCGTGTGTCATCACTGGCTTCAGCGCAGTAGATTCGCAGCAGCGCCAGCATCGCGACCGTGGCCGGCAACAGTGCAATGCCGTCGGCAATGGCAAGCGTGCCATCAACCGCGGTCAACGGTGCGGCCGCAAACAATCCCGCCGCGATGAGCGCCGGCATTGCCCCAATCAAAGGCAGGCTCAGCCAATAGAGCGCGAGCACTGCAAGCGCGACAGCAATCAGCGACGGCAGCCGATAGATTGTGATGTTGCGGGCGTTGCTATCTCCCGCCACGGTTCGTGACACCGCCTGCGCCCAGAACGTGCCGATGGGGCGGAACTTGTGCACCGTCTCGCCGAAGCGCGGATCGAGCCAGTTTCCCCGCTCGACCATGCCCCTTGTCGATTCAGCAAAGAACGTTTCCGTCCGATCGACGACGGGTAGGCGCAAAACGCCCGGCAATAGCGTCGCAAGGCACAACGCAAGCAACGCCAACGCTGCGCGGCGGGGGTTCGCGGCAAGCTTTTGTACAGCGTCGACAATCCAGGCGGTCCAATCCACGGGTCCGCGCGCTCCTCTGCCTTGACACCCTCTTCAAACTCGGCTGATTGCGCATTTCGGGATGCAAAATGCAAGAGGCGGGCAGCGATGGCTGAGGGAAAAACAGGCAACATGGCGAAGCGGGCACGCTTGGTTGAAATCGTGAAAGCGCGTTCGTTCCAGGTCGGCCCTGAAATGAAACTCGCCTCCGGCAAAACCTCGACCTTCTATTTCAATATGAAGCCAACGATGCTCGACAGCGAGGGCGCGCACCTCATCGCATCCCTTATCCTCGATCAGCTCGAAGGCGTGGATGCCGATCTCGTCGGCGGGCTTGAAATGGGCGCCGTGCCGATAGCGTCCGCCGTTACGGCCGTTGCGCACGCGCGCGGACGCAAACTGCCCGCGTTCTTCGTCCGCAAGCAGGCCAAAGAACACGGCACCAAAAGTTTGATTGAGGGACTGGCGCGCGACGAGACTATGAGCGGCAAGCGTGTCGTGATCGTCGAGGACGTGACAACGACGGGCGGCTCGTCGATCAAGGCGGCGGAAGCGATCCGGCAAGCGGGCGGCGAGATCGTGTGCGTCATCACGATTGTCGATCGCCAAGAGGGCGCACACGAGGCCTTTGCAGCGGCGGGGCTGGCGCTGCATCCGCTGTTGGTGATGGCGGATTTCAAAAGTTAGAGCGGACGCCCTGCTAGCGGCTTACCGCTACGACCAGCTGGGAAAACCCACATGCCAAACGTGCGCGGTCGTGTGTACCTGTGACGCGCTAACATCACAGACTCTTTAAAATGCTCAGGCCGGGAATTTTTGGCCTGCACCGCCGAAGCTCCGCCACTTTTGCTCATCAGCTTCGCTGGCTTGTGCACTGAACAAAAAAGTCAGGCACGGCGTTTGGCGTAACCGGGGCGGGAAACATGAAACTCGAAATCTTACATAAGGAATGGCAAACGAAATGCGCCTACTGCGGCGTTCCGACGAAGCTCGATGCGAAGATAAAGGAGCAACGCATTGCAGCAACGCGTGACCACTTCATTCCGCGCGCTGCGGGAGGCGGAAGAGGCCGGAACAATCTGGTTCTCGCCTGCAAACCGTGCAACGAGCGCAAGGATGACTTTGATCCCCGGATCTTCGTCGATGTTTGGCACGGGCTAGACCGCAAGGCCTTGCATGCTCATGTGCGCGGCCTCGACGAAGCCCAACTGCCTGTCACAATCACCGGTCGCATAAAAGCAATGCTAAACCCAAGACGGAAGGTAAAGCCGCAAACCCATTGAAAGCATCTCATTTTGTGGAAACTGTTGTTTTTGGGCCAGGCGCTCTGTCAAGCCTGGCCAGGGAAATCAGCCTGATGTTCAATGATTATGCACGCGCTTTTCGTCGCGGCGCGCGAATGCGACATCGAAAAAACCCAAATCTTTGAATAGTCAGCACTCTACGCTAAGCTTACAGGATGAACTGTGAGCGAGCGACATCGTTCGAGCGTTGGGTTTTTCGTCGATGACCGGCAACATTCCACATAACGAAAAGCGTCCGCAAGCACCTGCACCTGCGCGCGATATCCACGCCGCCATGCCGTTGCGGCGGCCGTACGTGCATCTGCGGCGTCCTCTCCATGCCGCTCCTCCGCGCCCAGCCACGCAGCCAGGTCACGAAACGCCAGCGCATCACACGCCGGTTCAGATCATCACTCCTATCGAACCGGTAACGGGCGATCACGGGCTGCAAGACCGTACCACGCAGGCTTCGGTACGTCAGGTACTGAACCGCGCCGGACGGCTGACATTTGACGCCATGCTGCTTGTCGTTTTTGCGCCCGTCATAGCTATCTGGTGGATAAACGAAAAACGGCGCAGGCGTCTCACCCGCGATTAGCGACTTCGTCGCCGGGCGAAGCTGCTCACTTCTCTCCCCGACACAGGATTGCTATGGTCGGCGAACCGCGTGTTGATGTGGGGGTTTATGTAACGTGCTCAATCAAGCTTGGCTCACGGCTACAGGCCTCGGCCTTGATTTTCTCGGCTTCTGCTTGCTGTTGCGCGAATGGTGGATCGCCTTCCTCAGCGATCACGCCTACATGGCGCACGAAGAAGCACTTGATCGTCAGCAGAAATCCAGAACCTTTGCCTCGCAACATGCCAGCGAAGGTATCAAGCGGCATCTCGACGTCACGGGCCAGATGCAGGATGACATGGCCATTCGCCGCGCGCGCGAAGAACGGCGCGGTGCCATGCAGGGACGGCGGCGCTGGTTTATCGCGGCCTCATCTCTGATCGTCCTAGGCTTTCTGTTGCAATTGGCAGGCGCCGTTCCGGCCTAGGCGTTCAAACTTGCTGCTGTAAAAATGCGAGTAGCGCTGCGGCTGTTTCTTTGGGATACTGATCGGGGAAAAAGTGCCCGCTCGGCAGCGTCGCTGTCGAAACATTGGCCAGTCGCTTCTCCCACACCGCCTTCATATCATAGAGTTTTCCCATCAAACCGTTTGTCCCCCACGACACGAGAGCGGGACAGCCTACTTTGACGGCGAGATCGGCAGTGTCGTGTTCGAGATCGATAGCCGCAGCGGCGCGGTAATCCGCGCACGATCCGTCGATCATCTGCGTATTTCGCCAGCACCGGCGGTATTCTGCGAGCTTGGCGGGATCGAAATCGCCAAGCGCCATCTTTCCCCAGCCGGCCATGCAGGTCTCGAAGAAATAGTCCGGATCGAGGCCAATCATGTGCTCTGGAAACGGCGCGGGCTGGCTCAGAAAATACCAGTGCCAGTATGCGCCAGAGACGTGCCGGTTCGTGTGCATGAACATCGTGTAGGTTGGCACGATATCGAGCACGGCAAGACTAAAGATTTGGCCCGGGTGATCCAGCGCCAAGCGGTGCGCGGTGCGCCCGCCGCGATCATGCCCCACAACGTGAAACTGCTCAAAGCCGAGGGCGCGCATAACCGCGACTTGATCGGCCGCCATGGCGCGGAACGAATAGTTCGAGCAATCCGGCAACGGTCGCGGTTTTGAACTATCGCCATAACCGCGCAAATCCGTTGCGACGACGGTGAAGTGCTTGGCCAATACGTCAGCGATGCCGCCCCACATGGCGAGCGATTGCGGATAGCCATGCAGCAGCAATAGCGGCGGGCCCGATCCGCCGGCAAGTGTGTTGATCGTGACATCGCCAGCTTTGATGCCGGCACGGCGAAAACCTTCGAACAGGGCGGCCTCCATTCGGTGCAGTGGGACAGCCGGTCCATGTGACAATTGCCGCCAGAGAGAGTCAAAGGAAAATGCGCGATACTCACCTCTGGAAGTGGTGCCACATCGGGAGGTCAAATACCTTCGGATCGCATGCTAGACCAAGGAAAAGTAATGTGTGAGCCACGCGCGATGATAAGGGCACAGCCGCGCCTTCGCGTTCTTTTCGACGGCCAGTGCGGGCTGTGCTCGAAAACCGTCCACTTCCTCTTTCGCAACGAAGACACCGCAACGTTCGTGTTCACGCCAATCCAATCGGAGGCGGGATGCATTCTGGCCAAATCCGCAGGCCTCGACCCTGACGACCCCTCAAGCTTTGCGGTCATTGATGAAAGCGGCGCCATCCGGCTCAAGTCGGACGGGGCGCTCTTTGCCCTTGGCTACTGCCAGCAACCGTGGCGTAGCGTGGCTGTCATTTGCCGGTATGTACCGCGCCGCATCTGTGATGCCGTCTATGATTTCGTGGCACGGCGCCGTCTCAACGTTTTCGGCAAGACAGACGTTTGCGCCCTCGCGCCCGCGCCGTTGCGTGCCCGATTAGAAACGTCGGCTGAAAGCTTGGTCTAACCAGTCTGCAACCGCTTTGCAAAGCTGCACGGGCCCGGTATGGTCGCGGGCTCGACCGGTTGAGGGGAAGTCTAGCTGGTTCGATGGCCCTAACAACCACAAGCTCAGAAAATGCTCTTCCAATCCCAGATGTTTTTGCTCGTGTTCCTTCCGGCGACGCTGCTCGGCTGGTACGTATTTGCGGCGAATGAGCGAGCGCGAATGTCCTGGTTGATCTTGGCGGGTCTCGTCTTCTATGGCTGGTGGGACCCCCGCTTTGTGCCCCTGCTGGTATTGGAAACAATTGTGGGCTGGGGCGCCGCTGAAATCTACTTCAGGTCTGGACGGCAAAACTACTGGGTCGTCCCGGCCGGAATCTGCTTCAGCCTTTTGATTTTGATATTCTTCAAGTACTTAGGCTTTTTGACCGAGATGGCAGTCTTTATGACGGGACTGACGTTGCCGGCGGCGAGCATTCTGCTTCCCATCGGCATCAGTTTCTTCACGTTCGAGATCGTCTCGTATCTGGCAGACGTCCGCTGGCACAATGCACCCCGTTATTCGCCACTCCAATTCTGCCTTTTCGTCATGCTTTTCCCGCGGCTGATCGCGGGCCCAATCGTGCGCCACCACGAAATCATTCCGCAGTTCTCGTTAAACCCCAAGCGGACTGGTCTCTACGAGCGGTTGTCAAAGGGGTCGCTGTGGCTGATCGCTGGGCTTGTTAAAAAGGTGTTCCTTGCGGACTCCCTTGCCCCCATTGCTGACGCGAGCTTCGCAGGCGCTGCGCAGAAACTTCCCGATTTCTGGACCGCCTGGAGCGGCGTTCTGGCCTTCACTTTCCAGCTCTTTCTAGATTTTTCAGCTTACTCAGAAATGGCTATCGGCATCGCCCTCATGCTGGGATTGACTTTGCCGCAAAACTTTGACGCGCCATACAAGGCCACGGACTTACGCGATTTCTGGCGCCGTTGGCACATGACGCTTTCGCGGTTCTTGCGCGACTATCTCTACATTCCGCTTGGCGGAAGCCGGGTTGGATTCAAGACATTTGTCTTCGCAACGTTCGTGACAATGGCGATCTGCGGATTGTGGCACGGAGCAGGCTGGACTTTTGTTGCGTGGGGGCTGTGGCACGGCGCCGGACTAATTACCGTTCGGGCCTGGACTTTCTACGGCCGCCCTTTGCCCGCTGCATTGGCATGGACTACGACCTTCTTATTTGTGTCTGCCGGATGGGTTCTATTCAGGTCCCCGGATTTCGGCATCGCACACGCAATGCTCACCGGCATGAGCGGCTTCAACGGTTTTGCCGGGCATTTGGCCGAACCAGAACTAATTTTCGCGGCGGCGGCGGTCTCAATGCTTGGTCCGACCACTCTGCAGGCGATCACGCAATATGCAAGACCACACGCCGCCCTCGCTATTCCAGCGGCGCTAGCCTTGGCGGTAATCGTGCTCACAGTGGGCGACGATCAGCCAAAAGACTTCATTTATTTCCAGTTCTAGGGAACGCGCAACTTGCACGATGTACCACCAGATCAGCCGCTAACCGTTTCAACGCGGGACCAGTGTGTGCTGCATGCGGGCGTGGGCGATGACAACGCATGGCGCTTTTTTTTCAACCGGCTTGCATCTGCTTTCGTGTTGTTCATGCTCCTCAGCGCTTTCATTGTCGTAACCGTCAACCCCTATGGAAATCTGCCAAATACGATCTTCCAATCTCACATAATTGCGCAGGGGAACCAGCGCTTTCAATATCCAGCAATCGCACGCAGCGGGCATTACGATTCAATTCTCGCGGGCACTTCGACGTCCGGCATATTGAAACCCGCGCGACTAGGCGCAGTTCTGGACGGGATATTCGCAAATCTTGCCATGGACTCGGCCCGGGCCTGGGAACAAACCCAGATCGCAACTCTGTTCCGCCGAAGCGTAGGCCCGGGCGCGAGCCTAATCTTAGGCATCGATGTCGTCTGGTGTGACAAGGACGCGGACAAGGTGCGCACCACCGAACGTGGATTTCCGGACTGGATGTACGACGACAACGTCTGGAACGATCTGCCCCGAATGTTGAACGCAACATCGCTTGATCACAGTTGGAAGCGTCTCCGGCTCGCAGCTGGATGGAAGTCAGTGCCCATCGCACCCGACGGCTATAAGGAGTTCTTACCGGACGAAAAAAACTACGACCTCGCCAAGGTAAAAAGTAGCATCGGACTGTGGTCCCGTGACGCATATCCGGCACCGAATGGGTCACCCCAGATTATGGCGAACGTCGCCGCTCCGCCTGCGCTCGTCTGGATCGATGAGATATTGGGTCTTCGCTGGAAGAGGGCGGCCCTGGTTTTCATGCCAGTGCACGTAACCGCTCAGCCGCGCCCCGGTTCTTCCGCATATCAGGTGGAGCAATCATGCAAGGCCCGAATCTCAGAGATCGCATCCCGGTACAATACT
>JAYSVT010000130.1:0-5970 GCA_043718455.1 Hyphomicrobium sp. | reverse complement strand
AAGAGATCATGACCGGCGAGACCAAAGTTCTGACTTATTAGATGGGACGTGCGCTCATTAGCTTTGAGTGAGCTTTGAAATGGCTTGGTGCAGTTCGTCATAGTGACCAATGATGACGTCGGGAGCGAAGCTGCTGACTGGCTCAACACTGTAGCCGAAATTGACGGCGATGACGGGAATGCCGGCCGCTTGGGCGGTGCGGATGTCGGTTTCGCTGTCTCCAATCATAATGGCGCGCGTTGCGCTCCCTTTCGCCAGGTCAATCGTGCCGGTCAAGTGTTTGGGATTGGGTTTCGAGACGCCGAGGCTGTTGCCGCCGGCCAGCGCCGCAAAGTGCTTCGACATATCGAGTTCATCGAGAAGCGCGCGCGCATGCACTTCCGTTTTGTTGGTGCAAACGGCGAGCGTGGCGCCTTGACGTTGAAACGAAGTGAGGGCCTCGATCACGCCAGGGTAGGGGCGGCTCATTGCTGCGATATTTGCGCTATAGTGGGCGATGAAGACGTCGAAGTGTTCGCGCAGTTCTGATGCGCTCGAACTCAGCCCGTGTGCGGCCAGTGCCTGCTCGATCATTTTCATGGCGCCGTGTCCGACGTAGGGCACGATCTCCTTTTCACTGATAGGCGCCAGACCGGCCCGCGCGAGCACATGATTTGTCGCCGCCGCAAGATCGGGCGCGGTATCGACCAGCGTGCCGTCGAGATCGAAAACAAGTGTCCAGCCGCGCATAAAGTCTCCGGGGGTGATTATGCCGCCGCCCGGTCTAGACTTGAAAGGGGGCGATTGCAGGCTTAGAGAAAGTCTTCACAGAGGGAAAGTGGGCAAATCGGCCCCATGAAGTCAGAAGGAAGGCGGCAATCTTGGGCGCAGATGATTTTAAGCGGCTTGCCGCCGAACATGCCTTGGACTTCGTCGAGCCGGGCATGAAGCTAGGGCTTGGCACGGGATCGACGGCGGCGAAATTCGTCGATATCGTCGGCGCTAAAGTCAAAAGCGGGTTGGATGTTTTGTGCGTGCCAACCTCGGAAGCAACGCGGCTGCAGGCCGAGAAGCTCGGCATTCGCTTATCGACGCTGGATGAGACGCCCTATCTCGATTTGACTGTCGATGGGGCCGACGAAATCGACGAAGTACTGCGTCTCATCAAGGGCGGCGGCGGCGCGCTTTTGCGCGAGAAAATTGTCGCCGCGGCGTCGGGGCAGGTGATCATCATTGCCGATCACACCAAGCTTGTCACTACCCTCGGCGCGTTCCCTTTGCCCATCGAAGTTGTGCCCTTCGGCCTGAAGGCGACACGCAATCTCATCGAGAGCCTGGCGACGGACTCGGGCTGCACGGGGCAAATTAAACTGCGCGCCAAAGCAGACGGCACACCGTTCGTCACCGATAATGGTAACTTTATTCTCGATTGTGCCTTTGGTTCCATCGAAGATCCTGAGACATTGGACGACGCCTTAAAACTGGTGCCGGGCGTGGTGGAGAACGGACTATTCCTCGGCATGGCCGACCTCGCAATTGTTGCCGGCCCCGATGGCGTGTCCATTATTTCAACAGACGCCTACGATTTCGAAGGAGAGATGTCATGATTGGGAAGTCTTCATTCATCGCGTGCCTGCTTATTTTGCTGTCGTCGTTCGCGCCCGCTGTGGCCGAAGACGTAAAACCGGCCGCCGATCCTGCCGCACTTGCTGCAGCGCGCGATCTGATGGAGGTCACGGGTGTGGCGAAGCAAATGGAAGGCATGATCAGCGCTATGAGCCAAGGCTTCGCCAAAGGTGCGGGCGCTGATACCTCGGAGAAGGGCAAGCAAGCGGTGGCCGAGTTCGATGCAGCTATGAAAAAATTCATGGGCTTCAAAGCCGAGATGCTGACTGATTTTGCGCAGCTCTACGCTGAATCGTTCACAGCCTCCGAAATGAAAGAGATTGCAGATTTCTATCGTGGCGGAACAGGCGCCAAGTTTATCCAAGCGATGCCGGTCTTGATGCAAAAGGGCGCCCAGATAGGCATGAAATACAGCGAGCGCATCGTGAAGGAAATGGACGCGCCGGGCACTGCGCCGGCCGGAAAGCAATGACAAAAACGGATTTCGATCTCTTCGTCATTGGCGGCGGGTCGGGCGGCGTCAGGGCTGCGCGCATTGCCGCTGGATATGGCGCGCGGGTTGGCATCGCTGAAGAGTATCGCTTCGGCGGCACGTGCGTCATTCGCGGTTGTGTGCCCAAAAAGCTTCTCGTCTACGCCAGCCGGTTTTCTGATGACTTCGAGGACGCAAAGAATTTCGGCTGGACGGTGCCCGAGCCCACGTTCGATTGGCCGAAACTCATCGCCGCCAAGGATAAGGAGATTGCGAGGCTGGAAGGCCTCTACAGCGGGGGACTGGGCCGCGCTGGCGTTGAAATGTTTCATGAGCGAGCAACCGTGGACGGCCCAAATGCCGTTCGTCTTTCCAAGACCGCTAGGACTGTAAACGCCGCAAGAATCCTGATCGCGACCGGCGGCAAACCAAACATGGATGCCAAACTCCCCGGCATTGAACACACCATCACGTCCAACGAGGCGTTCCATCTCAAATCCCTGCCGCGCAGTATCGTCGTCGCGGGCGGCGGGTACATCGCCGTCGAATTCGCCTCGATCTTCAACGGGCTCGGATCGGATGTCACGCTGCTCTATCGCGGCGAGAAAATACTTCGCGGCTTCGACGAAGATTTGCGCGATGGCTTGACCAAAGCCCTCGTTGCGCGCGGCATCAAAGTCATCACCGGCACTGTCTTCAAAAAAATCGAGAAACGAGCAGACGGTCTCGGTGCAAGCCTGAGCGACGGCAGCACGATCAACGCAGAAACAATCATGTTTGCCATCGGCCGCGCGCCAAACACGGCCGGGCTCGGCCTTGAAGAAGCGGGCGTCGTGCTCAAAGCCAACGGCGCCGTGACAGTGGACGACGAAGCTGCCTCCTCGGTGCCGTCAATCTTCGCGGTCGGCGACGTCACCGACCGTGTCAATCTCACGCCTGTCGCCATCCGGGAAGGTCACGCCTTTGCCGACCGCGAATTCGGCAAGGCCGCAAAGTCGGTGCATTACGAGGCGATCCCGACCGCTGTATTCTCAACGCCTGAGATCGGCACTGTCGGATTGTCCGAAGCCGAAGCCCGCGCCACGCACGCTGTGCTCGATATCTACAAAACCAGTTTCCGGCCGATGAAATCAACGTTGGGCCACAGGCAAGAACGCATGCTCATGAAGCTCGTCGTCGATGGCAAAACGCAGAAAGTCCTCGGCGTCCACATCCTCGGGCCGGACGCCGGCGAGATGGCGCAAATGGCGGCAATCGCCTTGAACCTTGGCGCCACCAAAGCCGATTTCGACCGCACCATGGCCCTGCATCCCAGTGCCGCCGAGGAACTTGTGACAATGCGCGACAAGTGGGTTGCGGCGGGTGTCTGATCCTTAGTACCGAAGGCGTAACCCGGCCCACTGCTTGCGGTTCTTGTCTTCCCGCCCTACGACTCCAGACGAAGAATACTAAAGGACCTCCATGACCAGACTCACGGGAAAAATTGCCATCGTAACGGGCGCCGGCATCGGCATCGGCGCAGCGATTGCAGAACGCTTTGGGCGCGAAGGCGCACACGTCATCGTCACCGACATCAACGGCGAGACGGCAGCCGAGACGGCTGCGCGCATCAAAGCCGCAGGCGGCAAGGGCGAAGCCATCCTGGTCGATGTCTGCAAAGGCCAGGACGTGAAGGCGCTTGTCCGCCGCGTCGAGCAGGACCACGGCCGCGCGGACATTCTCGTCAATAACGCCGGCATTCTCGTGCGCGGCGAAGTGCGCACGCTGACCGATGCCGAATGGACCAAACTGCGCGACGTCAACATCGACGGCGTGTTCCGCTTATCGCGCGATAGCTTGCCTCTGTTACGCAAGTCGAAGAGCGGCTCAATCATCAACATCTCATCCATCATGTCGAACCGTGGCTTGCGCCCGCTCGCCGCCTACACCATGACCAAGGGTGCCGTCACGGCTCTGACCAAAGGGCTCGCAGTCGAATACGCGCCCTTCAATGTGCGCGTGAATGCGATCTCACCGGGCTACGTTGAGACTGCCATCACCGACCGCATGCTGCGGCTGCCGCAAGCGCGCAAAATGCTGACCGACAAGACACCCATGGGCCGCCTGGGCACGCCCGATGACATGACGGGCGCTGCCGTCTTCTTCGCCTCCGACGACAGCCTCTACTGCACCGGCGCCGACCTCCTCGTCGACGGCGGCATGGCCGCGGGGCTGTGAGGGGGGTCACCCCCTCTCCCCGTTTCTGCACTCAACGGGGAGTGGGCGGGGGTGAGGGGCGGCGGCTCATGGGCATCTGGGTACTCTCGCTTAGCCGGTCTAACAATCCTGTCGAAAGCTCCGTTAGCCCCATTGTGGCGCGGAAATCATTGATGAAACCATCGATCTCGCTTTCGCATTTTCTAAATAGTGCCCAGTTGTTCGCGTTGGGATCGGTCTTGAGCGTATCAGAAAGCCCCGTTTCGAGGTCCTTCTCATTGAGGGCGTGCCGGTGATGCATACGTCCGAATTGGACGACGATGTCCAGGAGCTTTGGCGCGGCAAGTAACTTGAGCGCATCAGAAGCGGCCTCAACCTTGCTAAAGGCGTTATCGAGAGCAACGCCTTTGCAAATATCGAACTTCTCGTTGGCAGGGTTGCTGTAATCGGAGCAAACACGTCGATGACAGCTGATCCGAGTATTCTCGGTTAGTGATTGCACAGCCGCCATCTGCGACTGATAGACCAACGCTTGCAGGGGCGTATCCTTTTCCTTTTCGGAGCGCCACGCCTGCCACCCTGAGAACGTCATCGCCAAAATGGAAATGACCAGGGGCAAGTGGCGATCAACATTGAATTGGATATCTTTCATGCTGTGGATGTGGAATTCGTCCGCTACTTTTTGAAGAGGCGACCCAAGAGTATCTGCTGTGGAAACCCGAATATATTTCTTGCTGGGCTAAGCGAATCGAATTTCAGCCAGCGTATCCCGGATTAGCCAAAGTGAAAAACCGCAAGGCGAATCAATATGGCCCCTCCACCCGCGTTCCCGGCCGCAGATGTGCAGAGCACATCGAAGAGCCGGGATCTTTACCGGCTCCAGGTTTGCTCAATTACCGGCGGGTAAAGATCCCGTGTCTGCGGTGCGTCGTGATAGGCACGCCGCACACGCGCACGGGAACGCGGGTGGGGGAGCTGTTAGGCGCATCAAGTATTAGTGCAGACGCAATGGACCAGGCGTCGGGCTGAGCCATCTTGCGAAGCCAGACATTCAGCATGCACCATTGTCGCGGTTGTCGGGCTTCGCAAGAAAGAGCTCAGCCCGACCTACGATTCTTCGCGGTGCGCCGTAATCTCTCAACTTTCGTCATCCCGTCGCCGCTCGCGTGTGCGCGAGCGGAACCACGGACGGGACCCAGTCAAGCCAATAGCAAGCCAAGAATCTTTGGCTCGAACGGCAGCGGTTGCTGGTGGGCAACCGAAGCGCAAAGCAAGAGAGCGGTGTTTTCGTGCCCCAGTGATGCTTGGCTGGGTCCCCGCCGGAGACCTGATGACGTGCATCGCACGTCATCAGCGCGGGGATGACGACAGTGATCAGGGCGGGCTACGCACCTTGTCATCCCGGCCGTCTTGGCGAAGCCAAGCCAGCAGGTTGTAATTGCGCGTGCGCAATTTTGTCGTGTCGAAGACGCGCAAGTAATCAGAGCCGGGACCCATCGAACAAAGCAACCGCTGTCCAAAGTAAAAAGTCTGGGTCCCGGCTCTTCAGTCCGCATCACGATGCGGACCTGCGGCCCGCTGCGCCAGCGCCTGCGCGGCGAGCCGGGATGACAGGAGCGGGGCGATCGGTGCGTGAGGCTGTTGGGTTTGCCCCCGGCTCAAGGCCGGGGTTGATGCCAACCTACGTTACTATTGAC